>CAYPZL010000176.1:0-11902 GCA_964415045.1 uncultured Pirellulales bacterium
GGTGAGACCGTCCGCCTCCACCTCGTCGATGCGCCAGTAATAATCGCCGCCGCCAAACTCCACGAGGCCGGCCAGCGAGAAACCGGTGGCCGTTTGCCTGCCCCGATACAAAGCGGAATCAGCATCGGCTTCGAGCACAGCGGCACCATCGGCACCGAAGTACACATCGTGCTGGGCGGCCGCATCTCCGGAAGACCAGCTCAGGGACGCCGCGTCGCGGATGTCCACGTTGGCGCCGTTCAACGGCTGCGGATCCGAAGCCAGCTTGGGGTCGCCCTGCATCGCCTCCCGGATTTCTTCCTGCGTCAAGGCGGCTCTGTAAATACGAACGTCGTCGATCATCCCGTTGAATTCGCGTGCCGATTCCTGTGTCGTCCCAATCCGGACGGTATACGTATCCGCCAGCCCGGGAAGAGTAATCCCGCTGCCGCCCTGACCGGCCGGTTCCCCGTTGATGAAGTACTCGTGCCCGCCATCGACAACCTGGGCCGCCACATGAGTCCATTCGTTCAGCGCGACCGTGCCGCTGCTCGAGGAACCCACGTAAGCACCTCCGGACGTCGTGCTAAAGTGCAACGTGCCGGCGCTTTGCAGATACAAGCTATAGGATCGGACGGCATTGCCCTTGGCAACAATCCCCTGGTAGTCAGACCCGCCGGGGCCTGTCAGGCTCGCGGCGTTGATCCAGGCCATGGCGGTGACCTCGTTGTCCACGGTCAGGGTATCGTCGTGCGGCACTTCCACAAAGTCACCGGTCCCGTCCAATTGCAGGGCGCCGCCGTCGTATCCGACGACCCACTGGGGATCGCCCTGGAGGCTGCCGTGATTGCCGTACCCGGACCAATCGAGGGCCATGTCGCCGAACGCATCGTCAAGCCTCCACCAGCCGACGAGATTCGGATCGGAAATGGGAATGTCGGGCATCGTCCGGAAGCTCCAGACGTCACCTGCCATGACGTCGCCGTTGCCGTCAATCTCATCGATGCGCCAGTAATACACGGTTTCCCCTTCGAGATCTCCCGGATCGAAGGTCGTGACCACTTGCAGCTTGCCCTTGAAGGTATCGCCGGTGCCCGCTTCCACGTCAGCAAGGTTGGTCCCAAAATAGACATTGCGCGAGATCCCACCGCTCGCAGGCGACCACGCCAGCTCGACGTCAAGGGCGATCTGACTTGCTCCGTCGGGGGGGTACGGCGCGTAGGCCCTGGTCGGCGCGGCCGTGAAGCTCCAGACATCGCCCGTGTGAATGGTCACCATATCGACCTCGATCTCGTCCACACGCCAGTAGTACGTCACACCGGGTTCCAACCCGGGCGTGTGGTAGTAGATGGTGAACGTCTGCTGCGTGCTCACACGGTCGGCCTCCGTCAGCTCCGGACTTGTACCGAAATAGACATCGTGGAACACGGCCGTCTCGCCCGGAGTCCACTGCAGCAGAGGCGTCAGGACGCCTTCGGCGCCATCGGGCGGATCGGGAACTTCCGCTTTCCCGAAGATGGGAGGATTCCCGCTGAAGATGCCCTGCACCTGCTCCGGCGTGAGCGCGCGGTCGTAGAGACGAACGTCGTCGATCATCCCCAGAAACTCATTGGCCTCGTTCGTCTTACCGATCGTCAGCGGCGCGGTGCCACCGCCCACGGCCGTGGCTCCCTGGCCGCCCTGGCCCGCCGGCTCTCCGTTGAGATAATACTGGTGTCCGCTGTCAACGACCACCGCGACGTGGACCCACTCGTTCAGAGGCACCTGACCGGTGCTGAGCGACCCGATGTAGGCGCCGCCGGGTCCGGTGCTGAAGTGCAATACGCCCCGGGCTTCCGTATACAGGCTGTAGAGACGGGGGTTGCCCCCTTTGGCCAGAATGCCCTGCCACTGGGAGCCGCCCGGGCCGGTGTGTCTCTCGGCATTGATCCAGACAGCGACCGTGACCTGGCCCTCGATCGCCAGGACGGGATCGTGAGGCACCTCGACATAATCACCGACACCGTCGAACTGCAACGCCCCGGCGATCACACCTTCGACCCACTGCGGGTCGCCGATGAGCTGTCCGTCATTGCCGTTGGCCGTGCTGTCTCGCACGATCGTGCCTGCCCCATCGTCGAGAGCCCAGTGCCCCACCAGACCGGCCATGGAGCTCGACGCGAGCGCCAGCACGAGGCACGCCACCATCGAATGAACACGTTTCCTGCACATCATTAACCTCCTTTGCGTACCGCTCTGTGAAACAATACATCCTCCCTCTGCCACACACGCAGACGGACTACTGGGGCCGGCGCAGAAAGCCGCCGCTCGGCTTCGGTCGCACCTAAACCATGCCGCTCAGTCATCACCATACGCAGGCGCAACAATGCGCCTGATTGACGCGTTACTCCGTCGCCGGCTCGTTGGGCTCAACCGGTTCAGGCTCCAGTACCCGGATATCGTCGATGAGGACCATGTTGCCCACGAACGGGGCTCCGATCTGGCCGGGCGTCGCCGCCTCGCGGTTCCCCACGCCGATGTACACCTTCCTGATGGAAGCGGCGTTCACGCCCACGAAGTCCGCCAGCGGGATGTCCCACCGGGTCCACTGCGGAACGGTCGTGCCGTCCGGATACGGGACCGCCGCGACGTGCCCCTGACTATCCTCCAGAGCCACGTAGAGGTCATCTTGATCGTTGGCCGGATGCACCACGCCGATTTCTTCGACCTGCCACGCACCGGAAGCACCGGTCGTTTGCACGCCGGAGAATTCTGCAATCGCAGCATTGCCCGTGCTGTGACTGCACACCGCTAAGCCGATCAAGGCATTACCGGTCATGTTGATCGTTTGCGGATTCCACACCATCGCCGTCCAGGTCACGCCGTCGGTGGAGTAGTACCCGTTGAAGTCGTTGCCGACTCTCTCGATCTTGACCCAGTTGGGCTCTCTCATGGCGATTTGTTCCGGCGTGGCCACAGACGAGTCACTAATCGCGTCCAGCATGTTCCTCAATCGGGCTTGGTAGCGAATGCCGTTGTTGCCCGTCATGTAGACGGCCGCGAAGGCGGAACTGGGATCCGTTGTCTGGCGAATCATCACACCGACCTTGGTCCACACATCGGGATCCACCAGGCTGTCGACCCGGGCCACGATCGAGCCGTTGCCGTTGAGAGTCTTGTAGGCAAAGCGGAACTCATCGGTGAGACCCCAAATGTCGGCGCCTTCGCCGCTCATGGTGATCACGCCCGAGGGGCTTTCCACAAACCCCGCCGGCTGGCCTTTGAAGAACAGTCGCAAGGTGTTAACGTCGTTCTGCGTCCAATTCTGCGCCGCGGCATAGGTACGCTCGGCTTCGGAGTAGAACGGCGCCGTCGAGTTGTCGTAGTACAACGGCATGGCCTGATTGCCGCCGTGGACGTCCACCACTTCGACGATGTCGCCCTGGTAGTACGGACTGTCCGCGCTCCAGATGTCATGCCCGACCAGCGCGCCGGTGTCGTTGCCCGGACTTCCCGGGGCCGGCTCATTGTAACCAATGCCGTCGATCCAGACCTGGAAGATCCGTTCGCCCACTTCGTTGGTGTACCCCTCGAAATCGTCCACGAGGATGTAGTCGGCGGTGGTGAAGCTCCAGACGCGACCGGCGGTGATTGAGCCGTCGGCGTTGAACTCATCCACCCGCCAGTAATACGTAACGTCCCATTCGAGCTCGCCGGGCGTGTAGCTGGTAGTGGCCTGTCGCCCTCTGTATATGCCCGCCGTGGTCGTATCGGCTTCGGCAACCGCGTTGGCGTCGGCGCCGAAGTATACGTCGTGCTGCGCCGCATTCACACCGGCCTCCCACCCGCACGTCGGCGACTGAGGCACGCCCGCGGCCCCGTCGACGGGCGCCGGAGAATAAGCCCGCACCGGCAAGAACGGAGTCGCGCCGACGTAATCGGCACTGATGACCTGCATGGGGATCCCGGGGCCTTGCCAGGAGACCGTCAGATTGTCGCCGATGGTATTCTCTTTCATCAAAGCCTCGATGTAGTACCGCTGTCCGGCCTCAAGGCTCTGCGGCGGCGACTGGGCGTCGCCGGCCGTGCTGGCGATCATCACCGCGTTGGCCGGATCCTCATCGGGACTCAGGCGAATCTCACCCTCATCCTCGGCCTCGATCGAGAAGGTGTAGTTGCCGGTTTCCGGAATGAACAACCAGCCGCGCATGCGGACGCCGTATTGCTCGGCCCAGTTCGGAGGATTCTGCATCAGCGAAACAAACTCCGAGCCGTCCGGATCGTCGGGATAGCGCGAGTTGGCCGTCAAGCTCGCCACCGTGGCGCCGCTAATATCGAACCACCACTCCCGGATGATCTTGCCCGGGCCGGCGGCTACCGTGTCGAAGCTCCAAACATCGCCGCGGCGGATCGTGCCGTCGGGCTCGATCTGATCGACACGCCAGTAGTACGTCGTGTCCGCGTTGAGCACTCCGGGATCGTAACCGGGCTCCTCCAGGATCCCCTTGTCCGCGTCGGCGGTCCCCTCGTTCACATCGTCAAAACTCTCGCCAAAATACAGCGCATGCGTCAGCGGCACGCTCGCCATTCCGGTTTCCCAGGTGAGATTCGTGTCCGGCAACACATCCACGGCGCCGTCCACGGGCCCCGCCAGCCAGGCAATCTCCGATATGGTGACAAAGCTCCACACCTCGCCTTCGTGCCTCGTTCCATCCAATTCGATTTCGTCTACGCGCCAATAGTACGTGGTCCCCGTATCCAGGCCGGGGGCGTGGTAATATATCGGCACGAGGAGCCCCGGCCCGACAAGATCGTCTGCTGTCAGCTCCGGGCTCGTCCCCAGATAGAGATCGTGAAAAACAGCCGTATCGCCGGCGGTCCATTGGAACAGGGGCACAGAAAAACCGACCAGGCCGTCCTCCGGATCGGGATTGCGCGCCGCCGCGAAGAACTGCGTCAACGCATCGCTGGTTAACTCCACGAAACAGATCTTGCAGTTGTCCGCGCCCTCGGCGGGCATAATGGTCAAGCGCCCGTCGGTCAATTCGACCGTCAACTGATACTCGTCGTAGTTGTCCTCCCCGTCCGGGTCCTCCACCACGGTGCCTTCCACGTCGAAATTGTCTATCTGGTCCGTGTGCGATGGATCGCCGCACACCATATAAATGTCGTAGGTGCCGTTGGGCAGCTCGATCTCCCAGACGGCGTCGCCGCTCTTCTGAAGATGATTGAGGGTGTCATAGCGCTGGTCCGGCGCGCTCCCATTGTTGCGGTCGCGCGCATCGGCTCTCATCTCCTCGTCCCATCCGTAGAAGAAGCCGTTTCCGCGGTCGCCGTATGCGTCCCCGTAATCGGGCAAGTACCCTTCCGGGATCGGCGCGCCGGCCGATTGAAAGTTGATCTTCAAAGTACTGGCCCCGGCTATCCCCACGCAAGCTGTGAAAGCCAGGGTGATCAGCAGTAGTCTCTTGTACATGGCATTTCTCCTTTCACTTGAAATGAGAATGTCGAGCAACTGTGCTCCATACCCACAACCAAACGCCGAGCGTGCGACAAGCACACCCAGTCCCAACTCACGGTACGTCTACGCGAACGTCACCAACCTACGATCGCCCCGGCGCCAGGCGGCGTCTTGCCTGGCGACGGCGAGGTGACTCAGACGTCTGTGGCCTGAGCCACCTCCTCTTTGTCCTTCAATCTACCGGCAGAGTCCACGGGCGAATCATTCGCCCGCTTCTTCCGGCTTCGGCCTTGTCACTCGAATATCATCGAAGTACACAACGCCCCCACCGTCCGGGGCCGGAACGTTGCGATTGCCTACGCCGAGATACATCTTCTTGACCGCGCCAAGATTCACACCCGCACCGGAAAAATCACTCAGCGCGATCTTCCAGAGGGTCCACGGACCGGTCAGCACTGCATCGGGATTCGGATGAACGGAGACCCCGACATTGCCCAGACTGTCCTCGACGGCTACATACAGAGGCGCCACCTCGTTGGCCGCCTCGCCGCGGAACCACAAACTCAGGGCGTTAACGTCCTGGACCGTCCAATCCTGAGGCGAGGTCCACGTCCGCTCGGCCTCCGAGTAGTACGGGATCGTTGCGTTGTCATAGTACAGGGGCAAGGCCTGAGCGCTGTCGTGAGCGTTGCCCGTCTCCACGATCGTGCCCTGGTAGTGCGGCCCGCCGATCGTCCAGACGTCATGGCCCACCAGGGCTCCGGTCCCGTTGCCCGGATGGCCCGGCGCCGGCTCGCTATAACCAAGACCGTCCACCCAGACCTGAAAGACTCGAGAGCCCACTTCGTTGCTGTAGCTCTCGAAATCGTCGATCAAGATGTAATCGGCCGTGCTGAACGTCCACACGCGACCGACCCAGGGGCTTTCGGCATCGCCCGGGTTGATCTCATCGATACGCCAATAGTAGGTCTTGCCCCATTCCAGCGGGCCGGGATTGAACGTGGTTATGGCCTGACGGCCCTGGTAGACGTCAGCCGTTGCCGTGTTGGCGTCCGCCACCGCCGCTGCGTCCTGGCCGAAGTACACGTCGTGCTGCGTGGCCCGTGTGCCCGCCGACCAGCTCAGAATCTGGGCCTGAATCGTGTCCAGCGCCCCATCGGCCGGGAACGGGGCGTAGGCACGCACCGCAGGCAACGACGTCGGGCCGACGTAGGCGCCGCCGATGACCTGCATCGGAATGCCGGGGCCCTGCCAGGCCACCGCCAGGCTGTCACCGCCAGTGCCTTCATTCATCAATGCCTCGATGTAGTACCGCTGGCCCGCCACCAGGGCTTGCGGCTGCGAGGTCTGCGTGGTCTCCTTGTACCACTCCTGATGAGCCGTCCATGTGCCCACGTTGGCGATCATTTGAACGTTGGCCGGGTCCTCGTCGGTGCTCAGCCACAGCTCGCAGTTGTCGTCGCCGGCGACCCAGAATGTATAGTCGCCGGTCTCCGGCGGGAACAACCAGCCGTAGATTCGGCTGCCGTAGTTCTCCGCCCAATCGACGGGCCCGTCCATGGCAGCCAGCAGCTCGCGACCGTCGGGCTCGTTGGGGAAGCGCGCATTGCCGGTTAAGGTGGGAATGTCGCTCCCGGTCACACCGAGCCACCACTCGCGAATGGCGCCGCCCGGTCCGGCGTCGATCGTCGTGAAGCTCCAGACTTCGCCCGTCTGCGTCACGCTGCCGGCCGCGTCGGTCTCATCCACACGCCAGTAATAGGTCGTGCCTACCTCCAGAGGCGCCGCAACCTGATAGCTGGCCCCATCGGTCGCGCCCATGTCCGTCTCGGTCGTTCCCGCTGCAACGGCGTCGGGATCGCTGCCGAAATACAGATGGTGTCCCATCGCGTCCAGGCCCGCGCTCCAGCTTAGTTCCGGAGCCAGCAGGATCTGCTCGGCGCCATCGTCCGGCTCGGGAGCCCAGGCGGTCACAGGCATCGCTGTAAAGCTCCAGACATCGCCGGTATACAGGGTCACTGCGTCGGCTTCGATTTCGTCGACGCGCCAGTAATACGTCACGCCCGGTTCCAATCCGGTCGGATGGAAATACATGGCAAAAATCTGCCTCGACGCCACGCGATCGGCCTCCGTCAGCTCCGGCGTCGTGCCGAAATACACGTCGTGGAACATCGCCGAGTCACCGGCGGTCCATTGCAGCAAAGCCATCACCACACCGGTCGCGCCATGAGCCGGCTCCGGAAGCCGCGCCTTCGGGCGAAACGCCAACTGCTTGACCTCATCAGCCGTCAGCGCCCGCTCGTACAGGCGGATGTCACTGAGCATCCCCCGCCAGTTTTCACCGGCGCTGTTTGTGTTCTCACCTCCGAAGAACAAGGGCATAGGACCATCCAGGGCCTGAGTGATCGTGCCGGAACCGGCCTGCTTGCCGTTGCGATAGTAGGTGAGCTGGTCCCCCGTCTTGACGACCGCATGATGGAGCCACTCCCCGCCGGGAAGGTCGTCATAGTCCAGGTCATCAGTGCCGACGCCGTTCATGTGCCACTCAAACTTGGTCGGCGTGAACTTGATGAATTGGCGCGGGGAGAAATCCACACCGGCGTCGTCATGCCGATTGCCAAGAATAATATCGTTCGGCGTTGTGTTGGCGGGATCCTGAAAGGCCCAGAAGGCCCAGGTGAAGTCGTTGGCCAGTGTCATCTGGGGGATCTCGCCGGCGCGGACATAGGCGCCGCTTGCACTGCCGTCGAAACTCAGCACGGTGCCCCGCTCGAGGTCCTGGACCCAGACGTTGCCGTCGGTCCCCAGGCCACCGCTAAGATTGGTGATCGTGCCGTGATTGGCCCGACCGGACGAATCAGCCGCGATGTTTCCGGCTCCGTCGTCAAGTTTCCACCAGCCAAGCATGGCGGGATCGGGATCCTGGGCCATGCATGCCATCGCTCCGCTCAAGGTGAACATCACGACAACAAGAAAAACGGGCTTCTTGCACATGACAGTCCTCCTTCAAATGGGAATGGAAATGGGAATGGGAAATGTCAGCACTTGACCACACAGAGACAAACCTCCTGCCCGTGGCGGGCACGCCTAGTGTAACCTCGTTGTGTGCTCTCGGCGTCGGTATCGCGGTATGCGCGCGCCACACGCGCCTACCTCTCAACCACAGGACCGGGTTCCCTGGTCTCTCATCGGCCCATTCCGAGCAGCACCTGCGGGCAGACGCCGCCACCTACCACGCCTGAACAACAGGCTCGCTCGCCACCGTGCTCCTCAGACTGCCATGAAATGGCCGGTGCCTAGAAAACAACCAAGAGAACGCCCATGAGTCCTATAAGACGTATAATACCACAACGCAGCCAGTGAATCAACTCCAAAGACCAAAGGCATCCAATCGCCTGTTTTTGCTGAGTGCTGCGCCACTTGAAGCCCAACGTGCACGGCAGCAGGGGCGTCCCGGCGGGAAAAGCCGACAAAATGACAAGCTACCGGAACGATCGCCGAGCCGGCGGTGCACATCGCGGCCGTCGATACGGTCTGCCCATCCCGTTTCTCATCGGCCATTTGCGCGCAGCACTTGCGAAGGTATGGCGTCAACAAATCAAGGCCGGACCGCCGCCGGGGCGATGGCCGCGATGCCGATCCACCTCCGCCACGAACAGTAGTGAAGCGGCACCGGCAGAAACCGCCGGCGCCGCCCACCATCTTCCGTTTTGCCATTCAACCGGCCGGCAAGGGGCACGACGAGATCATTGGCCTCCTTCGTCGGGTCCCGCCCGGGTCACGCGGATATCATCGAAGTACAGCACACCGGCGCCGCTGGGACCTGTGGCGTTGCGCCCGCCCGTGCCGAGGCACATTTTCTTCACCGAACTGAGACTCACGCCGGCATTGACGAAATCGACCGAGGGTATTTTCCACTCGGTCCATTCCGTCGCGGTTACAATCGCGTCATCGGGATGCGTCACGACAAGACTGCGACCACCGCTGTCTTCAACCACGACGTACAAGGGAGTCGCCCCGTTGGCCGCATCGCCTCGCACGTACAGGGTCACGGTATCGACGCCGTTAACGGTCCAGTCCTGAGCCGCCGCCCAGGTGCGTTCGGCCTCCGAGCGATAGGGCGCAGCCGTGTTGTCGTAATACACCGGCATGGCCTGGTAACCGCCGTGGACGTTGTCGATCTCCATGAGCAAGCCGTTATAGTAGGGGCTGCCCACGGTCCAGATGTCGTGGCCGACCGCCGCTCCTGTGCCGTTGCCGGGAGTGTCCACCGGCTGGGTGAAGCCGATGCCATCGACCCAGACCTCGAAGACACGCCGGCCGACCTCGTTGGTGTAGCTCTCGAAGTCGTCGACGATGATGAAATCGGCCGTGGTGAAGCTCCAGACGGCGCCTTTCCACGGGCTGTCGTCGTGGGCCGGGTTGATCTCATCGACGCGCCAGTAATAGGTCGTGTTCCACTGAAGCGGTCCCGGATTGAAGCTGGTCGCCCCGGCGGCCTGCTGCCCGCGATAGACCGCGGTGTCGGCCGGCGTGGCGTTGGCGACCGCCTCGGCATCCTCGCCGAAGTACACATCGTGGGCCGTGGCTTCGTCGCCGGCGGTCCAGCTAAGAGCGCCCGCCTGAGGCGCATGCGGCTCGGCGTTGGCCGGTGAGGGACTCGTCGCCCAGTGCGGCAGTTGCAGCCACCCTTGCGGGACGATCTGACGCGGTATCGTCGGGCTCTGCCAGGACAGTTGCGCCACCGCGCCGCCGCCGTTCTCATAATACTCCATGCGGATCAGATACACTTGTCCCTGAATGAGATCCACCCTGGCGGTGTCATCGGTCGTGCCGTGGTCGGTCCAGTTGTCGATGACCAGCCGGTCGTCGAGCCAGAGTCGAACGCCGTCGTCGCTGGTGGTGATGAGCTGGAAGCTCTCGCTGAACGGCGCCTCAAGATTGGCCCTCCAGCGGGCCGACACCTGATCGCTTAAACCCGAAGCGACTTCGCCGTTGCCCCAGGAGTGATCGATCGAAGGCTCGATTTGCGCGAGGACCGGGTCGCCCGCCAGCTCCGTCCCGTCGAAGTACTCGGCTTTGACACCGCCGCCCTCACCGCGCGTCGTGAAGCTCCAGACCGCTCCTCTCTGGTCGCCCGTCTGGGTGAACTCGTCCACGCGCCAATAGTACGTCTTGTCGAGTTCCAGCGGACTGGGATCCAGTATGGCCTGGGTGGACATCCAAGTCGTGTTCACGGCGCCGTTCACCTCATCGTAGCTCTCGCCGAAGAACACCTTGTGGAAAATGACGCCCATACCGCCTTGCCAGGTGAGGTCCTGCTCCGGATCGACATATTTCATCCCGTCGGGGGGGAAGGGGCTGAAGGCCGTCAACGGACGAATCCAGAAGCTCCAGACGTTTCCCTTCCACGGGCTGTTAGGCTCGGCGTCGTTGACCTCGTCCACGCGCCAATAGTACGTTGTCCCGGGCACCAGAGCATCGGGGACGGGGCCGCCGCCGGAACCGACGGGCAAGATCTCGGTGGGCTGCCTCCCGACAAAAACATCCGTATCCTCCGGCGTGGCGGCGCTGACCGCGTCCAGACTCTCGCCGAAATAGACGTCGTGCAGCGCCGCGTGAATCCCGGGCTGCCACGTCAACTCGGCGAAGGTCTGCTCGAGCATAGCCCCATCGCGAGGACCGGGGCTGTGCGCGAACGGGTTTTCCGCCAAATGTCCCTGCATAACAGACTGAATCTCCCCTTCGTCCAGTGCTCGATCGTAGATCGCAACGTCGTCAATCATGCCGTTGAAATGCGTCCCGCCTCTGCTTCTTCTTCCAATCATGACAGAAGCGGTGTTCTCCGGCATCGTCCCCGCGTACGCCCACTCGTCCGCCAGTTCCCCGTCGATGTAACACTTGAAGACGTTCCCGTCGTAAGTCCCGGCGATATGGTGCCATTCGCCTACCGGCGGCGACTCCGGAGCGCAGGTGTCTCTGCCCGCGTCGTCATAGAACTGCCAGAAGATGACGTCCCCGGCGGTCTCGGTCAATTCATAGGGCAGATCGTTCGCTCCCCATCCTCCCTTGCTGACAATGGCCATTTCCCCGCTGGCGTTTGCCCGCATATTGGTCCAGGCCGCAATGGTAATCTCGTCGGTGATCGAGAGAAGCGGATCGTGGGGGATTTCCACGTAGTCGCCGCTGCCGTCAAAATCCAGGGCCCCGCCCAATTGGCCCACCACCCACTGCGGATCACCGTTCAGGGTGCCGTCGAGTCCGTTGCCCGAGGAGTCCAGCGCGACTTGCCCACCGCCCTCGTCAAACATCCAGTATCCCACCAGTCCCGGCGGGACGGCCAGCGACGTACAAGACAGTACCAAAACAATAAGGATCAAACCGATCAGGTGTCTGAGCATAATAGTCCTCCCTTAATTAAGAAGTAGAGTTTTGCAAAATGGAGATTAGGCTTACTTTAGGGAGGAAAAATCTTCTTGTCGA
>CAYPZL010000177.1:0-11699 GCA_964415045.1 uncultured Pirellulales bacterium
GTCCTCAACCATACCAGAGAACGCGACCGGAGGCAGCCTTTCATGGGATTACCGCTCGCGCACGATAGCGGCGACCCAGGGACCGCTGCCGGGAGCGGCAATGGTTTCGGTTCTTCCGCCGGTCAGGCGGCTTTCGGCTCCCCAGTCACCGCTGGCGATGTCCACCCAGCGTAGGCGAAACGGGCCGCGATGGCCTTTCAGATTCAGACGAACGGAGCCCCCGTCCGTGAAGTAGAGGACGTACTGCCGCCCCGGCCGGGCCGCGAGGTACGCTTCGTCCGTCTCCCGCTCCTCGAGGAGATCCATGCGCGGCTCCACGTCCCAGAATTTGACCAGGCTCTCGACCTTTCGCGCCGCGCGTATGCAGGCTTTTGCCACCTCATTGAGGCCGATTCCGCCACCGGGACGATGAAAACGACACGAGGCCGAGCCCGCGATCAGGTTCCTCCAGAACCGCTCCACGCCGTCAACCGGCGTCCCGGAGCCCCACTTGGTCTGGCCGTCGGAATAGATCTTGGTGTGGTTGAGCGGGCGGGGGTGTCTTTTGGCCTGCTGCACGATCCAGATCACGTTGTTCCAGTGTCCCTCGTTGAACGTTCTGCTGTTGACCTGAGAGATGTCGATGAAGTCATAGTGCTCGGGATCGCCCAGCGCCTGTTTCAGCTTGCCCGAAGATTGCGGCTTCCAGACATCGTCGAACATGTCCGTCACACACACCTCGACGCCCTTCTCGGCGGCCTTGTCCACAATGAACTTCATCCAGTAGCGTCCCCACTGCGGCGCGGTCGAGGTCTCATTGTTCATGCAGTACAGGACGTTGCTGTAACGCAAGCTGTACGAGAGCATGTGGGCGACGAATCTCTCCTGGTGTCGCCGGACCACGTCATACTGCTTCTTGTAGCCGGCCATCCCCGGGATAGTGTGGAAGAACGGCTGTCTGTCGCGCCAGGCGGGAGCGGGATACTTCTCCGCCAGGCCGGTCTGGGCATTCGTATAGTTGACGTTGTTCCCGGGCCGCCAGGGACTGCTCTGCCAGTGCTCCTGCGAGAAGTCGAATCGATCCCAGACCTCGATCTGCATGATGATGTCTCTTTCGCGGCACCAGCGGAGGCAATTGGCGAACCGGTCCCAATAGACGGGGTTCCACCGATCCAGATCGAATTTGCCGTCTTCCAGCCGCAGATGCGCCTTCAGGTCCAGCCCCTCCCGCTGACTCATCGTGTTCCTGACATAGTTGCCACCGACGGCCGCGATCTCGTCCAAATGGTCTTTCAGGTCTTCCAGAAGAAAGATGTGATCGGTCTCGCTTCCGCCCAGGAGCAAAACGGGCTTGCCCTTATACTGCCAATAGCGCGGATCCCGCTCGTACGGCCGGATTCGGTCGCCGTCCCCCTCGGCAGCCGGTGACACCACGGCCGAGAAGAAAACCAGAAAAATCGCTACAACAATCGGCATGCACACGATTCGTCTGAACATAGGTTTTTCCCTTTCGCCAACAGAATTCGCTCGATGCAATCACCGGCCGAGGTGGTCGGTTACGAAAGTGAACAGGTCGTAGAGCAACGGCTCGGCGTGAGGGCCGTTGAACAGCTCGAACCAGGCATAGGCGACGCGCCCGCCGTCCCCCAGGGTCGCGCAGGCGACGGCATCGCCAAGGTAGTCCCCCCGGTCGCGCAGTTGCAGCAGAGGGACGCAGTTCTTTTGATCTCGGGCGAAGAAGGCGCGCCAGCGAAGATCGCCGGCGTTGGGGAACTCGAAGCGCACCGGCACGTGGGGCAGCCGGTGCTGGGGCTGGACGAAAGCCAGCTCCGCCCCCTCGGGCGGCTGCTCCCATCCCATGCGAAGCGTCAGGCCGAAGCGGTGGCTCTGGTTCACCACCTCGCCACTCTCGTCGTAATAGAAGGGCCAGGGCCGGGAAGGCAAGGCCATCAGAAAGCCGCCCTGCTGCAAGTAGCGCTGAAGCGCCGCATCGACGTCGCCCTGCTGGCGCACCGTGCGGCGGTAATGCTCGCCCGCGCAGTAGAGCAGAATCGGATATCGCGCGGCAGTCAGATTCCCCGCCGCCAGGCTCTCCCACGTGAGGACCTCGGGTTTGACGCCCATCTCGATCAGCCACCAGAAGGCCATCGATTCGGCGCCAGGCAGAACGCCGATTCGGAGTCGTTGCAGCTTCCGGCGCAGAAGGCTTATGTCTTTTTCGGATAAAGCCGGCGCGAGAGACGGCGCATGGTCCATCCGCGGCGTCGATTTGAAGCGGGCGGCGTACCGCGCGGTAAGCTCGAGGTACTGGTCCCCATACTCGACGGACGGCTCGATCTCGCTGCCTTCGTGCCACTCGTTGAAGCTCGTGATCAGGACCCAGTGCGGGTCGGCGGCGATGGCGCGCTCCCACTGAATGCGGTACGACCGCCCGTCGTATCGCTCGACCGCCAGGCCGGGCGTGCGAATCTTCGTGTCGTCGTAGCCTGGAATGACCGTGATCGTGCTGATCTTGCCGGCGCGGTCGGCCAGCTCGACCCATTTCGGGTACGTGCCGGATGTCCAGGTCTCCACCTCGGCCGGAGCGAGGTCGCGCAGCGAACCGGCGGTGTTGTACGTATGGACCCCGTCGAAGACGCGCGCCGACCCGTAGCTGAACTGATCGCCGATGGCGGTGACGCCACCCTTGTGCGTCGCCTTGATCGTGCCGACGGCTTCGAGCCAGCCGGCAAGGCCCAGCTCGCCGACCGCCCGGCCGTAGATGAAGACCACGGGGCTGCCGTCGACTTTGAGATACGCTCGGTGGCCGCCGTACTTGCGGAGCACCTCGATAATGTCCCGGGCAGCGGTCTCGGGCGTCTGCGGGCGGGGTGTCGTCTCATAATAGATGCAGGCCCGCAGGCCGTGACGCTCGCACGCATCGAGGATTTTGTCCATGGCCCGGTCGGCGTACTCGCCGTGGCCCCACCAGCTTACGATCAGCGTGTCCACGTGAGCGGCCTTCGCCCAGAGACAATGCTTGTTGATGACCTCGGTGTCGTGGGAATCGTAGGCGCCCAGCACCGGGTAGTGGGTGCTGGCGGCGATGTCCTTGGTGTCGGCGTCGATACGGCCCCAGTGGACCGTTCGGCCCGCCCCGCCGGGACCGTCGGCCGTCCCGTACCACGGGTAGTAGAACGCCATGACCCGACGCTGGATTGCCGGGTGACGCTCGGCTTGTGCGCGGGCAGCGCCGGGAAAAAGTGTCGCGACAGCGATGCCGGCCATGATGAGGAAGAACGTACGCATTTTTCTGTTCATGGGTGCTATCCGTACCAAAGGTCGTTAATGAGTCAGCGCCACAAGCGTTCGCGGCCCGATCTTCTTGAAGTCGATTCTGCCCGCCTCGCAGGAAAACTCGGCCGCAGCGTCGGCGGGAAGAACGAGAGCCTTGCGCGCATTGACGGGCTTGGCGAATTCCAACGAAGCCGCGACCGGCTCATCGTTGAAATTCTCGACGACAACGCAGTCTTCGCCGATCAGGTACAGCGCAACCTTGTTCGGTGCATCGAACCGAACTCCGAACGGCGCGAGCATCTTGTCGCGGATGGGCTTGAGCTCGCGCCGGGTCAGTTCCAGCAAACTCCGGGGATTGCCCTTGACCTCCAGCACGAGCAGGTTCTCGTCGTCCGTGACGGCAGTCGCAAGTCGAGAGGCAAGACCGTCCGTGACGAGAACCGGCCTGTCGGCCGCGAGCATCCGTGCGAGCTTCGTCTGGAGTCGCGAATCCTTCAGCGCGTGGACCGGCAGAAACGCGGCGGGCACCGCGGCGTCGATCTGCGCCGTCGGCACCAGCGGCAAACCCAGCATGCCCACGAAATCGTAAACGTACTGCTCGTTGTACGCGTCGCTGTTAGGCGGCTTCGGTGCGTCGATTCCCTTGAGCGGCTTGTCACGCACGAGCTTCGCCAGTTGGAACAGGCCGGGGATCTCCGTGCGAAGCTTCTCCACGTTGGCCGGCCCCGTCTCTCGGAGCAGCGAACCGTAACAGAACAGCAGCATCTCCCTGGCGTCGGCCAGCACCGTCTGCCGCGCCTGCTCGACGTACGTCTGCTCGTGCGTCCCGTACGGATCGAACCAGCCGCCGCCGGTCTTGTCGCCGCCGATGGCGCCCAGCCAGCGCATGATGTAGTAGGCCTCGTACTGTGCCTTCCTGCCCCAGCGCTCGTTGTCCGGATCGCGCGTCTCGGTTCCGACCCAGATCCTGTCGAAATCGGCCGTCTGCTGCACGACCTCGTACCCGCGATTGTGGAAGTTGTCGTACCACTGCGGATACTTGATGATGATCTTGACGTCGGGATTGACTTTCCGGGCCGGTTCGAGGACGCGCTGCCGGCTCACGCGGGTCATAAGCTCGCAACGATACTCGGCCCAGCTCCGCTCGCCCCGGGCCTGTTGGCATGGCTCGCACTCGCAGTCGGTGAACCAGAAATCGTCGATCATGATCTCGTCGAAGATCGACGCGGTATACTCGAAGATCTCCTGGGTCCGCTTCTGCGTGGGCTCGTCGGTATAGCAGGCGATGATCTTCCAGCGCGTGGATTTCTTGGCGATGTTGGTCGGTGTGACGCATCCGGAGACGTCGAAGCCCGCCTGCTCGAACCGCGCTTTGGCGTTCTCCAGCACCTCTCGCGGCGCGGTGTAGCCGTCACGAAACGTCTCGATGAACACGTGCGTCACGCCGGTCTTCCTGCACCAATCGATGGCGTCCTTGAGCCCCTCCTCGCTCGACAGATACGCACGCACGTTCTGCGCGGTAAACAGCGTCGAGATTGTCAAAAGCTCCTTGTTCTGACGGGCCAGTTCCCACAACGCCTGACCCCGGCCGAGAGGCGTGACAGAGGAGACAACGACGATTGCCAGCACAATGATCTTCGTCCGATTCGCTCGGTTCATGCCTTCCTCCTTCCTGGGAAGCCGATGATCAATCTTCGGTCAGGGTGACGAGCTTCTCTTTGAGCGTGCGACACGCCTGGGTCGGATCGGATGATTCGGTAACGGCCGCACAGACGGCAACGCGCCGCGCGCCGGCTGCGATGACCTGGGCAACATTGTCGGCGGTGATGCCGCCGATGGCGACGTGGCTGATGCCCGTACCGGCCAGCTTCTCCAGACCCTGCGCAACGTAGGCCGGGCCCGCGACCTCCAGCGCCGACTTGGTCCCCGTCGCGAAGACCGGCCCCAGGCTCACGTATGTGGGCAACGCCTGACAGGCCTCCTCCAGCTCTTTTTCGTCGTGCGTGCTCTTGCCGACAATCAGCGGCGTCAACTGGAGCCGCCGGGCCTGTGCGACGGGCAAGTCGTTTTGCCCCAAATGGACGCCGTCGGCCCCGGCCGCGATGCCGATGTCACAACGGTCGTTGATGATGCTCAACGTCCCCAGCTCCCGGCAGATATCGACGAACTCGACCGCCACCGCATAGAACCGGTCGTCCGGCATGCTCTTGGCCCGCAACTGGATGCAATCGGCCCCGCCGGCGGCGCACCGGCTCGTCAGCGAAAGGATCTCGCCCGGCAGGTCGCTGGTGATCATCACGTAGAGCCGGACCCGGTTGAACCGCTCGACCGGCTCGGCAAACAGCGCGATGTCCTTCTCCAGCGTGTAGGCCCGGTAGCGAAGCTGCTCGATGGACTTCGCGACGGCGCCGTTTTCGGTCTGAATCGTTTCCGCCAGGGCCCGCAGCGCCTCGGTCAGCCGCTTGGCGCCGGCCGTGAAGCAGTCCTTCAACGTGACGCGTTCGAGCTGGCCCTCGACCTTCTGCCCCACGCCGACGTCGCCCAGCGTGTCCCGGCCGGCCAGGAGACGTCCCGCGTCCAGCCGGCCGATGGTTGTGGACAACTCGTGGCGAAGCTGCTTGGCCCGCTCGCTCAACGATGCGCAGTTCAAAACAAACCGGCAGTACTCCTCCACCACCCGAATGGCCTCGCGGGCCCGGTTGAAATTCGCATCGATGATCCTGTACGCAGATCTCTCCATAACAGCGGCAATTATACGCCAACCGCCGCCCGCCCGACAGCAAAAACCCCGCGCAGGGGCAGGGTGGGTTCTCAACCCACGCGACCCCGGGCACGCAGAACCGCTTTCTGATTGGAGATTGTGGATTGCCGATTCGCGCCACCACGGTCCCGCAATCCCCAATCGGCAATCGGGTCGGTAGGCGCAAAAAATCACGGGCCGCGGCTATTACACCGCGGCCCGTCCTTCCAAGGTAAGGGGGGCTTCAGGTCAATTTTGTCGGCGGCGTTTGCGGATCAGGGCCAGACCGCCCAGGCCGAGCAACGCGATGGTCGCCGGTTCCGGCACGGACATGGCGCCGCTGAATCCACCGCTGCCGCTGTAGCCGCCGTCGAGCATGTCGGCGAAGCTGTAGTAGCCCGGGCCGCTGCCGCCGGTCAGCGAAAGCTCAAAATCGAGCGAGGGTAATTTCAAGTTTTCGAGAATCGCCAGGGCCGCTGATCCCAGAGCGGCACCTTCGTGGGTAATGAAGATGTCGGTGACATCCACCTGGAATCCCGTGTACCCGCCGGCTACGGTCCCGATCGTGCCGAGATCGCCCATGCCCAGGGTCCCGGTGAGGTAGGTCGCGCTGCCGTCGGCGCTCTTGATGGCGATCTGCGAGTCGCCCAGTGGCGTCAGGGTGTAGGGAGCCTCCGGAATGCCGCCGACCTGGAAGGTCGGCAGATACACCTGGGCCCCTACCAGGGCGTCGTAGTTGCTGTCGAAGGCGGTGTCGATGACAATGCCCTGATCGAAGCTGAGAACACCGGCGCCGTTGTAGGACCACTCGCCGGCCGTATCGGGCCCCGGACCGAATTCGACGACCGTCTGCGGCACCACGGTGAAGGCGAACACCGCCGACGGTACGAGCCCGACAACACACACGGCTAAAGTCAGTGATAATTTCATCTTCTCTCCTCCTGTGTCAGCGAATCGGCTTTTCGTTTGATCAGAACCATTTCGCGGGCAACGATCAGGCGATGCAGTTACGCTGCGCTACGTTTGCGCCCGGTCAAGCCCAGCACTCCGCCGAGTCCGAGCAGGATGAACGTCGCCGGCTCCGGCACGGCGACCAGGTAGTTCTGCTGTCCATCGTTAACGAAAGCGAGCAGGTCAGACTTCGGACCTGTCCCGGTAAGCTCGTGCAGCCATTTGTTGGCGGTGGCCGCGTCCAGATCCGTGGCGGCAAAACCGCCCGCACCGGCCGTCCCGTCCAGGGTGACGTCCCAGCCCAGCGGCGAGGAGGGCAGATCCTCGTAGACGATTTCCCACACCGCACACGCAAAGGCTTGCGCCTGGGCGTTCTGCTGGGCGGTGTACGATCCGCCGGCGGCCCAGGAGCTGTCGTAGAAGCGGGCCCACAGCTCCCGCAGATAATTGGCTCGGACGGTTCCTATCGTCTCTCCCGTGAAGCTGTTGTACACGTCGTCGGGCATACCGACGGTATACGTGTAGGTGGCTTGCGGCGCCGGCTCGTGAAGCTCGATGCAGAAGCCGGGCAGCGGACCGTTGTGCCAGATGTCGCCGGCGCCCGTGCTGTCGGTCTTGTCGAGCATGTATACGCCGGCCGACACCCAGGCGTCGTCGTAACCCGCGCCCCAGAACGTCGCGACGTCGTAGGCGCCGAAACCATCGTGGACGATGTCAACCGTGTTGGCACGCGTCACGCCGGCGGCCGCCGGCAGCAGAGCCAGGACCGCAGCCGCACGAAGCAACTTTGTCGTTCTCTGCCTTGTCATAGTCACCACACCCCCAAGCGAACCTCGTGGCAACGCCCTGCGTCGCACGAACCTGATTACAGACTGTCCACGTCGCTTATTCGGGTCTCCGTACGTGCACAGGGCCTGCCGAGGCGGTTTCCACCGGTGGCCTTATCGGCGGCGGCGGAACGATCCGGCGGCGCGCTTCGCGACCGGATGTCAATGCCGTGCCGGGATAGGATGCACCGGTAGCACCAGTGATGGATGTCAGATCTGCCGGAATCCGGCGGTTCTGCACCCCCCCAATTCGATGGCTTGCTACGAAACGCCCCCAACCATGAAGCCAAGCCCTACCCCAAAAACCAACTTCTTTTGAGTGCCCTGGAAATGAGAACTACGAGCACCCCCCAATTCTGAATGAGTCGCCCGGAGGCGATCCATGTGGATTAGTGTAGCCGATTGCCAACGAAATGTCAAGGGAATTCGGCGTTGGACGGGACGGGGAAGGGTGACTCCGCGAAAGAAACGCCTGCACGGGCGCGAGCCCGGCGATTATCGGTCAACTGTTCGGTTGGGGAGCGACGCGCGCGAAAAAAAATCTCTGCCGGCGCTGCCGCCCGCGCGGGCAACTCCGAATAGCCCACCACGGAATGTCCCGCAAGAGCCGCCCGACACAGGCACCGGCGTGACATCTGAATCGGCGTCACTGGACGCGTTTGGCAACCGCGGATTCGTTGACGCCCCAAGAGCCCGGTCGGCAGGCAATAATCACCGGCCGCAAAATGGCATTTGCTTCCATCGTCCAGTCTCTGCGAACCGGGACATACGTGAACCGACGCCCGGGCCAGGCGTGCCAAAACGGCAAATCCAACAGCCCGGGCAAGCGTCGCGGCCCTTTGTGGAAAACCTGTTGATAATCCGCTGTCAGAACATGCGTTGCCCGTGCCGAAGGCACCGAATGGACGAAGCCCAGGGCGTTGAAAACGAGCCATCCCCGCGTTCGCGCAGGTCACCAACTCGCAGCAACGCCATAAAGTTATATACAACAAGGCTTTACAGAAAAATTGGCGCCGCCAGACGCAAGTCAACATGGGGCAAATACACAGCCACTATTGCTATCTATCCATATTCCCCATTTTTGCGATCTCCCCTTCGCCAATCGACTTTGTGGTGGATAATTCGTTCAAAAGTCGATTCAGAACGCCATTTCACGCGCTGGGCGCGGGTCTGGACGCCTCTTGGGCCGGCTTCCGCCGAGGCACGGCGGCCGGGCAGGCAAATTCGTAGTGGCTGCATCCGGCCGCTTCGAGTATAATGCCCCACCGTCGTCTGGGAGCACCTGTTTGGAGCCACCTACGTTGTACGGCACAAAACGCACAGTTTTGCTCATCACCGGCACGCTGGCGTCTCTGTGGACGGGCTGTGCCCGGCCTACGCTGGCCCCGTTGACTCCGACGGCGCGCCCCGCAAGGAGCGATGCCGCCTGGAGCAAACCCTCCTGGGGCCCCGAAGCTGAAGGGCTGCAATGCCGCCTGCGCCCCACGAAACGCCTCTGGCTTCCCAACGAAGCCCCCTCCTTCAAGGTCGATCTACGTCATCGCGGCGAGCGTATCTTTGCGCTGGCCACCTCCGCGTCACTGCCGTTGGATCGCGTCGTCGTGGACGGCCGGGAATATCTTGCGCCGAGCCAGCCTCCACCTGAAGGGCGGCTTTCGCCCCTGGCTCCAGGCATGGAGCTCACAAACCGCCCGATCAGCCTGCCCCGAAGCGTGTATACCTCGCTGGGTGCCGGCCCTCATACGATTCAGATCGTCTTTGCCTTTGAGGACGTGGAGGTTGTGAGCAACCGCGTGACGATTGAGGTCGCTGGCGCTCCGTAGCGGCCGGATGCAGCGCCGCGGAACGCTCAGGGCGTTTTCTCCACCTCGACTTCAGCAATCGCCAGTTCCATCGGTCCGCCGGTGATCGCAAGACGAAAATCGGCGCCGTTGCACCGGTTCATGAAACGGCAGTCGGGCAAGACGATCTCCGCCTCCTTCCATTCTCGGGAACCCAAGAGGCCCACGCTGCCGGCCATGCGAAACGCCCCATCGAGTGGCCCTTCGTCCACCGTGCTGTCATACTCCACGGCGAAAGCCGAGCAGCCGGCGTCACGATACCTCACGCGAACGACGACCGGCCGGCCCAAGAGCCCGTAGGCGAAGGCGTCATCCACGTTGAAGTAGAGATACCGCGAGAGTTGCGAATGGGGATTCGGTGCCGAGACCGCCACCGTTTCGCCCTCGATGGTTCGCAATTCCCAGACCCCGTCGCCGCCGCTGGGCCGCAGGCTCAATCCGCACGGCTTCTCCGGCTGCCATGCAACACGGTCGGCGTTGACGTATCCCGACGGGAAACGCGCATGCGTCCGCCCATGCCACATGTCCGCAAACAACCGGGTCAGGACGATGTAGCTTCGCCCGTACTCGCGCGAATGAGCGACATCGGTGCCCTCGTGCCATTCGTTCCAGGTCTCGACGTGCACCATCCAGGGCCGCCGCTCGGGGTCGAGCTGCAAGACCTTGGTCCAGCGGTCGATGTAGGTTTGTCCGTCCCTGCGCTCGACGATAAGAGGCTGCCGGCCGGGAACGGCGCTGTGGTCGTAGCCGGGCCCGAGAGCGATGGTCTCTTTGAAAATGAGTGGCCCGTTCACCGCCCCGCCCCACGAATAGGTGGCGTCGGCCTGCCCCTCCCAATCCGCGGCCTTGACGATGAAAGGCTCGACGCCGAAGTCCTTCTTGAACCGGCTCCTGGTGTACTCGAACTGCCGCTGCGGGTCCTGCTCTTTGGCGAAGTGGGCCGAGTAAAGAAAGACGATGGGTTTTCCGTCGATGCGGGCCCACTTCGCCGGCGGGATCAGGCTGAAGAAATCGCGAATCGCGGTATAGAACCATTCCTTGCCGAAATCGGTCGTCAGGTCCACGTGGTAGCTGCGCCCGCCCGGGTTGAAGCTGTTGTACCGCAGGATCGAGGTATCGTAGAACAGCCCAATCGCCGGCGGCTCGACCCCCTGCGCCTGCAGGGCCGTATGCGCCTCGACCAGGGCCGGCAGGCCGGCGAAGCTCCATCCGTCGTAGTCGCCCGGAACGCCCCAGTACACGGGCATGAGGAAATCCACCCCCGCCTCGATCATGTCCGCAAGCTGCGCCTGGTGCCACGCCGCGCTCCTGTAGCTGATCCCCTCCATGTCGGCCGGATGCGTCGTCAGGGCATCGGAGCCGTCGCCGTCCGTGATGTGGCTCCCGCTCTCGATGTCGTACCAGTAGAAGTACGTCGTCCCCACCAGGGGCTGGCCTTTCTCGAACGATGCCGCTCCTTCATGGTCGGCCGCTCGCAACCCGAAGAACTCTCCCGGCGGGCGCGCCGGCAGATCCCGCGACTGCCCAACCGCCATCCCACAAAACACAACCGACAAAACAACCATGCTCTTCTGCATAATCCCCTTCCTGCTTCTCGTTCGCGCCGCCTTCATTTCTCGATGACTTCCATTTCTGTACCTCGCGGCATCCCTTGTCGCCACATGCGTCCTTCGCACCTGTTCTCGGCGATCCGGACCCGATCGAAGCCTTCACGACCATAGCGTAGCACACAACGTCGGCCCGGACAATCCCGAAGGGATGCATGTCCGCCGCCAACCGCACCAGGACGCGCAAGAACACGACTGCGGTGTGTCAAGCGTGGAGATTTGACTCCCGCTCCCGGACAGCGGCCACATCCGGCAAAAAATACGTATTTCTACGCATTGACCGAGCCGGTATTTGTGCCACGCTTTATGATGAAGACATCAGGAATCTATGGTGGAGGGATAGGTCCGTGAATGAACTGCTTCTGACGCTTTTTGCGACGCTTTTGCTGTTGTTGGGTCTCCACTCAGACTAAGAAGTAGAGTTTTTGCAAAATGGAGATTAGGCTTATATTCTTCAAGGAAATCGTTGGTTTGATTT
>CAYPZL010000178.1:0-11658 GCA_964415045.1 uncultured Pirellulales bacterium
AAGCCTAATCTCCATTTTGCAAAACTCTACCTCCAAGTCTGAATCGCCGACTACGGATTCAACAGCTCCATCGTCAGGGTCTGGTCTATGGTGAGATGAGGGTTGGCCCGAATCCCCATGGGCGGCAGCGAAGCCCTCATTTCCACCCGGTACATCTGCGTGCGTTGGAGCACGCGACCGGCATCGATATCGAAGAGCTCCTGCCCCGAGCCCTGCAACGCGAGGACCTGGTAGGCCCCGAGAAAGCCGAAGGTGCCGCTCATTTGAAAACGTCCCGCGTACGGCACGGGCCACGTAGCAGGGACGGCCTCCGCCGCGCTGTACGCGCTCTCGATGACCGCCACAGGCGCCGCGTCGCCGGCGCGAATCTTCTTGAGCGTATACGTCACATCGCGCGCCTTGCGAATCACCATGGGCGTCGGCACCGGCAGCTTCGAGACCCAGGACTGGCCCACTCTCACTCCTTCGGCGGGCAGTTCCACGCTCGATACGCTGTCCCAGAGGAACCACTGGCTGGCGGTGAAATCACCGATCATATCCGGCTCTTTGACCCGGCCCCGGGAGCTGTCGGCCCGAAACGCCTTGGCGCCCATCTCCTTGATAAAGGCTTCGAGTTCCGCGGCGTCGACGATCCTGCCCCGCGAATCGACTTTGAACGTAAAGCTCTTGCCGCGAGCGCTCTGGACGGCGTCGTTTGCGACGGTGCGTTGGGCGGGCCCACCCGCGCGCCTCGCTTCAACCGATTCACACGTCGCCCGCAGGGTGCTGACGCCGTAGGGATCGACCTCCAGGGCCGTGTAGGCAACGACCATCTCCAGTTGTTCCGACTGTTTCTGGACGCGGTTCTGGCTCGGAGCGGCGTTCGGGTCCCAGTCCAGAGCAATCTCCCTGCTGCTGACGAACCTGTACCGGAGGGTCTGCCCTTGCTGGAAGTCAACCGTCAGGAAGACGCGGTCGCCATCCGGGGTTCCTTTTCCCGCTTCGATGCCGCCGGCGTCATCGCCGGCGGTTCTGCATCCGGCCGACAACGCCAGCAAAACGACCACCAGGATCGCGCCTGCGTTTCTCAAAACTCTTGCTTTCACTCGCTCTGCCCCAACCTTTCCGTCGCCGGTTGAAAACCTCGATCCAGCGTTCATATCCTGCACGATCACTCCACGCTCTCGAGACGGTACAACTGCATCGCCGACATGCGCAGCGCCGACGGCCTGGCCTCGCCGGCCACCGCCTGCGGGTCGGCCACCACCCACTCGGTGCGCATCTCTTCGGCGTACCGACGGATCGTGCCGGTGGCAAGCTCCAATTCGAGCCGGCCTTCATAACTCGCGGTGTTGTCGAACATGCCTGCGAACGGATTGACCACCTGCTGCTTGTGCATCTCTTCGGCCAGGGCCGCCGAGGGAATGGCCTTCATCTCGATCACGGCCAGCGGGCCTTCGTCGGCCTTCACCTCCTTGAGCGTGTATATCCGCTCGTACGACTGGGCGCCCATCATTCCAAAGGAGAACGCCTTGACGCTGCTCCAATCCTGACCCGGACGAACGATCTTCTCCTTCGAGGCCGAAAGGGCGACCACCTCGTGCCGCTGGAGGATCCGGCCGCGCGAGAGGAGCTTCTGGGCCGTGTCATGGCCCGGCAAAGGGCCCTCCAGGGCCTTCCGCAAGGGCTCGACGTCGATCAGCGCCAGAATCTCGCCCCGGGCCGACATTTCCAGCTTGTAGCCCTTGCCCACCAGCTTCGCCAACGGATTGTCTTGATCCTCCTCCCGCGCGCTGTCGAAATCGAGGATAACCTCGTCCCGCATACGCCCCAGGTACTTCAGCGCCTTGATGGTGATCTGAACCACCGCGTCGCCTTCGGCATCGACGCTCTCGATACGCTGCTCGAACGTCATCTCGACACGGCTGCCCGAGTGTCCGCCCTTGAAGGCCGCCGGCCTGGTCCCCGGCGCGCCTTCCCACTGCACGCCCTTTTGCACCTCGGTTGTCACCTTGTACGTCGTACTGTGACCCGGGGCAAACTTCAGCGCCAGCTCCACCGCCGGGGCGGGCTCATTGGGCTCAGCGACAGGGACTTCTTCATCCGGCGCCGTCGGGGGCGTCTGAGCGACAGCCTGCGCCGAGGAGTCCTCCTCAGGCATCGTCGCCTCCGCAGGCGTGACCGCTGCGCTCTCCGGCAGCGGCTCGATCTCGAAAGAACCCGGGTCCACCCCCCTGCAACCGCAAATCACCCCCGACAGGCAGACGATAACGCTGTAGAGGATACCGTTGAGTCGAGCTGTCTTTGCCATACAATCCCCGTATCAATCTCTTCCATCTCGTGCCGACTCCTCCCCATACGAGGGATAATTATAGGCTCACCGGCGCGCCAAACAACGATTTTTCCTTTATTTATCCCCGGTCGGAGACTACACTTGGTGGTTTTCATGCTTGTCGTTACATTTACGGTTTGGGAGACAACCCATGATGAGAAGTGATACGGTCAAGAAAGGCTTTCAACGGGCGCCCCACCGGGGCCTGCTCCACGCCTGCGGCGTCAGCCGGGCGGATATCGAGAAGCCCTTTATCGGCGTGGCCAACAGTTTCTGCGAGATCGTCCCGGGCCACGTCCACCTCGACAAGGTCTCGCGGGTGGTCAAAGACGCGGTCCGCCAGGCCGGAGGAACGCCCTTCGAGTTCAACACCATCGCCGTCTGCGACGGGATTGCGATGGGACACATGGGCATGCGCTACTCGCTGGCGTCGCGCGAGATCGTGGCCGACTCGGTCGAGACCATGGTCCGCGCTCATTGCTTCGACGGACTCATCTGCATTCCCAATTGCGACAAGATCATCCCGGGCATGCTCATGGCCGCGGTGCGCTTGAACATTCCGACCATTTTCGTTTCCGGCGGGCCCATGAAAGCCGGCAAAACCAAAGACGGCCAGGTCGCCGACCTGATCTCCATCTTCGAAGGCGTGGCCGCCTACAACGCCGGCAAGATCACCGAGGACGATCTGGCAGACCTCGAATGCGCCGGCTGCCCG
Source organism: uncultured Pirellulales bacterium (assembly GCA_964415045.1). Taxonomy (GTDB): domain Bacteria; phylum Planctomycetota; class Phycisphaerae; order Sedimentisphaerales; family Anaerobacaceae; genus CAYPZL01. The sequence continues at coordinate 3,027 of CAYPZL010000178.1, forward strand.
ACGCAGGGAAGCTGTTCGGGCATGTTCACCGCCAATTCCATGAACTGCCTGTGCGAAGCCATCGGCATGGCGCTGCCCGGCAACGGCACCATTCTCGCCGTCGACCCGCGCCGGCAAGAGCTGTACAAAGCGGCGGGCCGGCAGATCATGACCCTGATCGAAAAGGACATCAAGCCGCTGGACTGCATCAGCGTCAAGTCCATGGACAACGCCCTGACGCTGGACATGGCGATGGGCGGCTCGACGAACACCGTCCTGCACACGCTGGCCGTCGCCAGCGAGGCGGGGATCGAATACGACCTCGACCGCATCAACGACATCACGGCCCGGTGCCCGAATATCTGCAAGGTTTCGCCGTCGAGCAAGGTTCACATCGAGGACGTGGACGCCGCCGGCGGCATCAGCGCCATCCTGAACGAAGTCAGCAAGATCCCGAACCTGCTCAACCTGGACTGCCCCACGGTCACGGGCCAAACGCTCGGCGAGAATATCGCCGCTGCCGAGATCAAGGACACCGAGGTCATCCACCGGCTCGACAATGCCTATTCCCAGACCGGAGGCCTGTCGATCCTGCGCGGCAATCTCGCTCCCAACGGCTGCGTGGTCAAGACCGCCGGCGTGGCGCCTTCGATGCTTTCCCATACCGGATCCGCGGTCATCTTCGAGAGCCAGGAAGACGCCTGCGAAGGCATCCTGGCCGACAAGGTCAAGGAAGGCGACGTGGTCGTGATCCGCTACGAAGGCCCCAAAGGCGGGCCCGGCATGCAGGAAATGCTCAGCCCGACCAGCTACATCATGGGCAAAGGCCTGGGCGAATCGGTCGCCCTGATCACCGACGGACGCTTCAGCGGCGGCACCCGCGGCGCGTGCATCGGGCACATCAGCCCCGAGGCCGCCGTCGGCGGACCCATCGGACTGCTCCGCGACGGAGACGTCATCGAAATCGACATCCCCAACAACAAGATCGACGTGAAGCTCTCCGACGAGGAGCTGGCGGCGCGCAAAAAGGCCTGGACGCCGCCCGAACCCCGCGTCAAGAAAGGCTACCTGGCCAAATACGCCGCCATGGCCACCAGCGCCGACACCGGCGCCGTCCTGAAATGGTAAATCGCCGGCACAGCAGGTTCTGCGGCCATCGTGCATCCGGACTGTGAGAGCGCTTGGTGCGACCCTGCTCTTTCGGTATAATGGGGTTGATTGATACGGCAAGGCCGTCGGAACGCAACCATGCTGGCAAAACAAGCGATTGAAGACTTCACGAAGAGAACACGAGCCCTCTACGGCCACAGGCTGGTCAGAATCCTACTCTACGGTTCCTGCGCACGGAACGAGGCGACCACTGACTCCGACATCGACCTCGCCGTGGTGCTGGCCGGTACGGTCATGCCCGGCGCCGAAATCGACCGGTTGATCGAGATCGTAACCGATATCAACCTACATTACGGTGTGCTCTTATCAGTTTACCCCGTCTCCGAGCACGACTACCTACACACAAACAGCCCCCTGCTCATCAATCTTCGACGCGAGGGAGTTCCGGCATGAAAGAGGTTCACGCCCTTCTTCTCAAGGCAAAGCGCTACCTCAGAAGTGCAGAGTTGCTACTCGGCGATGCGGACTATGAGTCGTCCGTATCGAGGACCTACTATGCCATGTTCTACTGCGCCCAAGCCGCTCTCTTGACGAAGAACATGACCTTTTCTTCCCACCGAGGCGTGATCGCTGCTTTTGGTGAGCAGTTCATCAAAACAAATGTGTTTCCGCGGGAGCTGGGTAGGGAGCTAAACAGGGCTTTCGGGAAAAGACAGTTGGGCGATTACGAGTATACGTCCGTTGTATCCGACGAAGATGCCCGTCAACTCTTGACGACGGGGAAAGAGTTTTGCTGCACGATTGAGCGATGGATCACCGATTCTATGAGGTAGGAATCGCTCGATACTCAGCGCACACCGACACCCGCAGGAAAGGAGGAGACGAACCGGCGACCGTGGGGGAGATATTTGCGAACAACGTTCCCGTCGCGCGGCGTATCTGTTATCATCTGCCGACTATGACGCAACGGAATAATTCGACAAAATGGTATGTGGCGGGGTTGTGTTTTGAGTGCATTGAGTGCGGGGGGTGCTGCTCGGGGCCGGGGGAGGGGTATATCTGGACGGTTCGGCCGGAGATCGAGCTGATCGCGGCGCATCTGAAGATGACGCCGGGCGAGCTGCGGCAGAAGTACCTGCAGAGGGTGGGCTTGCGCACCACGATCGTCGAGCACGGCGTCACCAAGGACTGCATATTCCTCCGCAAAATCGGCGACAAGAAGCTGTGTGCGATCTACCCGGTGCGGCCGAACCAGTGCCGGACCTGGCCTTTCTGGTCGGACAATTTGACCAGCCCGAACGCCTGGAATGAAGCGGCCCGCCGATGCCCCGGCATCAACCGGGGCCGGCATTACAGCTTCGAGGAAATCGAGAGGATCCGAAAGAGCAGGAGATGGTGGGAGAAGCAGACAGAGACCGCCTCATCGCGGAAGTAGCGGCCGTGTACGAGTGGATCGACGCCCAGGTGCGCCAACACGCCGAGCGGGCCGGGCGCTGCAAGGCCTGCGGCGCGTGCTGCGACTTCGCGGCGTACGACCACCGTCTGTTCGTCACGCCGCCCGAACTGACCTACTTCGCGGCCAAACTCAACGCCAAAGAACTAAGGCAAATGAGCGGCGGCCGATGTCCGTACCAGGAAGGCAAACACTGCGGCGTGCACGCAGTTCGCCTGGCGAGCTGCCGGATCTTCTGCTGCAACGGCGACGACGCCTTCCAGAACGAACTGAGCGAGGCCGCCCTCAAGAAGCTCAAGGCGATATGCGAGCGCTTCCAGATACCCTATCGCTACCGCGAGCTGGGAAGCGCTCTAAGCGACTTCAATAGCGATACTTGTCAATCGGCTGAGGCACCTTGTCCTGCGGATCGCGAAGGTTGATGTACTTGGCACCGGCGCTGAGCGAGCCGTACTCCTTGTAGTAGGTGTAAATCTTGGCCAGCTTCTGCTCGTCCTTGGCTTCGAGATACTTGGCCCACTCTCCGATCTCGGCGCCCCAGATGATCTGCGTGCCGTCCTTGGTGTAAAGAACGATGTGGGAATCGCGCGGGCGTTTGCGACCCTTGTAGTTGCTGACGTCGATACTGGCGATGTGGTCGAGCAACGGGCTGTCCGGCGTGATCTCGGTGTCCATGCGTTGGAGCAGGATAACCAGCGCCACGGCCGCCGCTAAGTCGTCGCGGTCGAATACCTGCCCCGGCGAAGGGGTCAGCCCCATCGCGACTCCTTTGACCTCGACAATCGGCAGATGCGACATGGGCATGTGATCGAGCACCACAAGATCGGCGTCGACGTAGAACCGGGACGAGCCCCGATCGATCAGCGCCAGCGGTTTGCGCCAGCGGGCCTTGACCCGCACCGCATCGTGCGTTACCTGGACTGCGACGTCGTCCAGCCAGGCCATGGGATCGAGGTTGCGTGCCACCACCTCGGCGGTCTCTTCCCGAAGCGGGAAGTGCGCCCCGCCGGCCATCGCCATGACCCGGGCCTTCAGATCCCAGTTGACCCAACGCGGCACGTCCACCAGAATCAGCGATCCTTCTTTGGCCGCCGTCTCCGAAACAACGTAGCCCTCGGCAAAACGAAGAAACACACCGGTCGCGGCCAGCAGACAGACGACCACCGTCACTTTGGTGATAGCGACCCAGTTCCAGCCGGAGCCCGGGCGACGCTTGCGCTTGTTGCCGCGCCACGACAAAATCCGTTCCTTGATCCCGATCTTCTGTTTCCTTCTGGCCACTGTCCGTCTCAACTCCAAGAATCACATAACAATCGCAAGGACTCCGAGACACCGGCCCTGACGCGATCCGTCTGTTTCTCTCTGCTACTTCACCTCGCTGCCCTGCCCGGCGCGGGCCGCGTGCACGATCCGGGCGCACAACTGCCCCATGGAGCATCCTGTTCTCGCCGCCGCCTTCGGCAGCAGCGAATGCGTCGTGAACCCCGGAATCGTGTTCACCTCCAACGCGTAGGCCACACTGTCCCCGGTCAGGATGAAATCGACCCGGGCGAAATGGCGGCATCCCAGCGCGTCGAAACACGCCAGCGCGGCCTCGGCGACGCGTTGCCGAACCGCAGCATCGTCCACCGTATCGAAGAGATACTCCGTTTGCTCATCGACGTACTTGGCCTGGTAGTCGTAGAAGCCGGTCCTGCTGCGAATCTCGATGATGGGCAAGGTGGTTCGACCGACAACGCCGACGGTGATTTCCTGCCCGCTGATGAAGGCCTCAATCATGCCGTCGCCGAATTCCTCGCACACGGCACGGGCCGCCGCAATCGCATCGGCGCGACTTTCAACGACGTGTACTCCCACGCTGCTGCCCTGTCGAACCGGCTTGACCACGAACCGCTCGCCCAGCGCCTCGAGTTGCCCGTCCAGCTCCCGCACGTCGTGGCCCCGGCGAAACTCCACCGACGGCGCCACCTTTACGCCGGCCCGCTCAAAGAGCCGCTTGCTCGCGAGCTTGTCGAAGGCCAGGCGACTGGCCTCGGGACCGCTGCCCGTATAGACCCGCTGGCGGTCTTCGAGGATTTGCTGGAGCTGCCCGTCCTCGCCGAACTCGCCGTGCAAAGCGAGAAAGAAGACGTCCACGTCCGGGACTTCCAGCACGCTCAGGTCGTCGGGCCCGACGTCCGAGGTGATGACGTCGAACCCGCCGGCAGCAAGGGCCTCGGCGACACAGCGGCCGCTCTCCATACTGACCTCACGCTCCCGGCCCACACCTCCTCGCAAAACGGCGACCCTCATCGGCACCTCAGCTCCTGACGCAGTCGGTTCCCTGATTTCTTCGATCGACTCCCGGCACATTCACATTCCGTCCCCAAGGCCCGCGGTGGCGGGGCCGCTCATTTCCAGATCTCCAGCTCGCTCTCCAGCTCCACCTCGAACTGCTCGCGGACCTTTTGTCTGATCGTGTCGATGAGCTGCATGACATCGCGGCTCTTGCAGCCGTCGGCGGCGACAATGAAATTCGCATGTTTCTCACTGACCATGGCGCCGCCGATCTGGAAACCTTTCAGCCCGGCGCGGTCGATGAGCGCTCCGGCCGACGCGCCCGGGGGGTTCTTGAAAACGCAGCCGCAGCTTCGCGTGTTCAGCGGCTGGTTGTTCTTCTTGTAGATCCAGCTTTCCTTCACCGTTCGCATGATCCGTTCCGGGTCCGCCTCCGCCAGCTTGAGCCGAGCGTTCAGAATAAACCGGGCCCGGATATTGACGGAACGGTAGCCAAAGTTCAACTCCGGGCGGTTCTTCTCGAACACGTTGCCCTGGACGTCCATCAACATCACCGACTCCACCACCGAGCCAATGTCGCCGAAATTGCCGCCCGCGTTCATCTTGACCGCCCCGCCGATGGAGCCGGGAATCCCCGTCAAGGGCTCGACCCCGGACAGTCCTTTCTCGACACAATCCAGCACGAGCTTGCTCAGCTCGGCGCCGGCCCAGGCGGTGATGGTCTCCCGGTCGAACTCGGTCCGGCCGAATTCCTCTCCTTCCAGCTTGATCACCGCCCCGCGCACACCTTCATCGCTCACCAGCAGGTTTGAACCGAAGCCCATCACGTACATGGGGACGTGGTTCTCGTTACAGCGTCGCAGGACCTCCTTAAGCTCCTTGGCGGTCCGAGGGCGCACGAAATAGTCCGCCGGTCCGCCTAACCGGTACCACGTATGCGGCGCCAGCGGATGATCCCGTTCAGTAATCGCTTCTAAGCCGCTGAATAAACTCATCTGCCACCTTCCACACGTCACCGGCGCCCATCGTCACAACCATGTCGCCGGCGCGGGCGTGCTGTTCCAGATAATCACATATCGCCTCAAAACACCCGATGTATTCGGTATCGGTTCCCCGTTCCCGGATGCGCGCGGCCAGGATTTCGCCGTTCACCTGTTTGCGGCTGGCCTCCGAATCGCGCACGAAGTAGATCTCCGGGATAATCGCCTTGTCGGCCTGAGCGAAGCTGGCGGCAAACTCATCCAGGAAGAACCGCGTGCGGCTGTACTGGTGAGCCTGATAGACGCACCACAATCGTTGCGGCTTGTATCTCTGACGAATCGCCTCCAGGCTGGCCCGAATCTCCGTGGGATGATGCGCGTAGTCGTCCAGGACGGTGATGCCCCGGAACTGGCCTTTGAGCATCAGCCGGCGGTCCACACCGGTGAAACCGTCAAGCACTTCCAGGATTCGCTCGGACTCGATACCGATACTCACGGCCATGGCGACCACGGCCAGAGCGTTGCGGATATTGTGCCGGCCCGGCAGGGAAATCCGCGCCGGACCCAGAAGCAGGCCGTCCCGAAAAACGTCAAAACGGTACAACCCAAGGTGCTGCCGCACGTTTCTCGCACAGAAATTGCGGTCCGCGTCCAGCCCAAACGTCAGACAGGCCCGCTCGCTGCCCAGGCGCTCCAGCACCGCGCGGACATTGGGGTCGTCGCCATTGGCCACGATAAGCCCTTCCGGCTTGCTGCCCCGCGCGAACTGGTAGAACGCCTCGACGATATCGGCTTCGTCCTTGTAGCAATCCAGATGATCGCATTCGATGTTCAGGATGCAGGCGAGACTGGACTTGAAGTTCTGAAAGCTGCGGTCGTATTCGCAGGCCTCGGCAACGAAGAATTCGCTCCGGCCGCTGCCGGACGAGGCACCCAACTGCGGGATATCGGCCCCCACCACGAAGTTCACATCCACGCCGGCGCGTTTGAGGCAATAGGCCAGCCAGCCGCTGGTCGTGCTCTTGCCGTGCGTGCCGCTAACGGCGACCCCCTCGAAGTGGCTCAGCAGCTCGCCGAGGAACTGGGCGTACTTATAGACCCGGCAGCCCTGCTGCCGGGCCGCTTGCAGCTCGGGATTGCTCTCCCGGACCGCCGCCGAGACGACGACGTCCGCCTCCGGCGGCACGTTGACGGCGCTGTGGCCGAGATGAATCTCGGCCCCCATCCTTCTCAAACGCGAGGTCGCCGCACTGGCGCTCTGGTCCGAGCCGGTCACCACGGCCTTCTTCTCAAGGAGCATCCGGGCCAGCCCGCTCATCCCGACGCCGCCGGCGCCGATGAAGTGGAACCTCTTGCCCACAACGCTCGGGGGGCCCACGAGATCCACCACGTCATAGCGGTGGGTCGCCTTAACTTTGCCTGGATGGCTCTGAATCCCCGGCCGGCTCATTGCGTCCTTTCTCTAAACAGTCTTCCTTAACAAAACATCGGCTCAGTGTAGCAAAAAGCCCCAATCAAAAAAAGCCAAAATCGCCAGACCGAACACGCAACGGCGTACGACGGGGCGCACGCGGCCCTGCGACAAGCGCACCGGCCCGACAATATGCACAGATGCCACAAAAGAGAAAAGGCTGCGAACCCTCTCAGGGAGAATCCACAGCCCCTTTAGTTGTCGGTGCTGCCATGTCTTTCTTGGGGCCCTGACACCATGGAACCGAACTGTCGTCTACTGCATCGCGGGGAAGCAGGAGAGGCCTCCTCCGGCCCCCTTCGGTCCGTCCTCCGTGTCAGGCGACGTCGCCAAAGACAAATGGCCCGTTTACGACGACATCGTGATTGTAGCAGAAATGCCTGTGACAGTCAAAGGAAAACCGCCCGCCCCGAAGGCCGGTCATACCGCTGTCTGCGTTCTTGGGCACTACCCTCGCGTAGCCTTCGAGCGGCGCGTAGCCGTTTTGGCCTTGCTTTCCTTCCGGTGATTCTGCAGAAGCTTGATCGCCTTCTTGACGTCAGAGACTTTCAGCACACCGGTGGTGCGGCCTCCTCTGGCCCCCGCCGTGCAATAGGCGTAGGAGATGTTGATGTGCCCCTTGGCCAGCTTCTCGGCCACCGTAGCCAACGCCCCGGATTTGTTGGCGAGGTTCACGCACAGCACATCCGTCTCGTTGTAGGGCATATTCAGACCGTCCAGCACCTCTCGGGCTTTCTGCGGCTCCTCGAAGACCACCCGCATCACACCATGCTCGGCGGAATCCATCATGGTAATGGCCGTAATGTTCACCTTGGCGGAGGCGAATTCGGTCAGAACCAGCGCCAGCACACCTGGCTTATTGACCATAAAGACCGAAAACTGCGGTGCAATGTACATTCTTTCGCCTTTCCAACATCGCTTACGCCGAAAGTCATCTGCTGCCGAACGGTGATCCCATCCGCTCGCTGATCCAGCCGTCAGACGGCTATCACTACATTATCGCGTAGAGGACCGGATCATTCAACCCTTATGTTACGCCCTCCGAACGCTCGCCGTTCGCTGCTCTCGCCGACGGATGCGCCCATCCGGAAAAACGCGTGGTGGGCCCTGAATGCCGGTTTTACGCCGCGTACGCGCCGACTGCACATCGGGATTCGAGGCTGCCACACCTGCAACCACCTTCGACGAGCACCTCGATCGCGCCTCGGCGTCCGGCTCGACCCAGCCCGGAGCAATTCTTGTAGTCCCCAGCAATTTTCTGGGTAATCGCCCCTTGACGGGAACATCAACAAGAGCTATGCTACGTATAATTACTCAAGTTGACTGATTTTTGTATTGGTTTTCATGCGGCCACCAGGAGTC
>CAYPZL010000179.1:0-11330 GCA_964415045.1 uncultured Pirellulales bacterium
AGCCAGAAGCTACTCGGCCATAACATCTATGAGATACGCCTGGCAACCCAGCTAGCCGAGCAATTCGGGGTGATCACTCAGATGGGAATCGGAAACCGCGCCACCGAGATATTCCGTCAGGCTGTCGAGATTATCCAGGCCGGCGATATCGGTGAGGTTAAGGAGGCTTATGTCTGGTGTGACAATGAATGGGATCCATACCAGGGGCCAGGGGCCTGGCCGCCAAGAGCCGTGAGAGATTATAACCCCGACTGGGCGGACAAGCAGTTGCCGGAGAAACTGCCCATCCCAGCTCACCTGGATTGGGATCTGTGGCTGGGACCGGCAAAATACCACCCCTATCCAGGTTTCGGACGTGGTCTTTACCATCCTTCGAACTGGCGCAGTTGGTGGGATTTTGGGAACGGAAGGATTGGGGACATTGGCAGCCATGCCGTGGACCTGGTGTTCTGGGCACTGGACCTCAAATACCCGTTGACCGCAGAAGGGGAAGGGCCCGGCCGGCCCGCGTTGGAACGTGTGCCTCCCTGGCAGAAGGCGACCTGGACGTTTCCGGCGCGAGGGGACAAGCCACCGGTGACCGTGAAATGGTGTCACGGCAACGTGCGTTTCGACGAGTTGAGAGACCTGGATCTACCTCACGAGTGGCCCGTTGGCATACACTTTGTCGGCAGCGAAGGAAGGCTGACCATGCAGATCGAGAGGGGGCCTGCCGGTCCCATGGAGTTGTATCCGAAGGCCAAGTTCGCCCATTACACGCCACCGCCACGTACGCTGCCCCGATCTCCTGGGGGTGAGTATCGGCAATGGATACAGGCGATCCGAAACCGCAACCCAGCAGAAACCGAAATGCCCTTCAGCTACTCGGGCCCCCTGTGTGAGACCTTGGCGCTGGGCAACGTGGCCTATCGCACCGGCCGAAAACTCCAGTGGGACGCCAAGAATCTGAAGGCCACCAACTGTCCCGAGGCGGACCGGTTCATCCGGCGTGAGTACCGCGAGGGGTGGGCAATGTAGTCAATTCCTTTAGTGAGGACACCTGTGATGCAAACGCAAACGTTTGCGTTTATTAAAACGCGATGCCTGACGACTGTCATGCTCCTGTTGTTCGGTCATGCTGTGATGGGACGTGCAGAGGCGTCGGCCGGCGAATTGAACGTCCCCCCCGAGGGCTTCACGGCCCTCTTCAATGGCGAGGATCTTGCGGGTTGGCACACGCCGCCTGATGTCTTGGCCAACTGGTCTGTGGAGGACGGTGTACTCAAGTCGCCGGGGCTGATGGAGCACTATCGGGCCAGCCTGGTTACGGAGCCGCAGGTCAAGCACATCGAGCCGGAAGTGGGCGTGTGGCATACAGTTAAACTGACCATGCAGGGCCGGACCTTCTCGGCGGAATACGGCGGGGAACTTATTCACGACCGCTTCCAGTATCACGACTGGATGCTGAACATGGAACCGGCGCCCATACGTCTGCAAAAGCACAAGGTTGTGTATGGTGAAAACCTGGGCCAGGTAAATCCCTGTCCTATCGAGTACCGCAACATCTTCATCAAGGAACTCGAGCCTGGGATCACAGACATACATACGCAATCGCATGCACGTACGCCCATTGAGCGCAAGTCGCTGAATTCCCCGTATGCCGAACTCCTGACCCGGATCGGCCGAAACGAACTGCCCGAAGGATACCACTTCTCAACGCATCAGGAATACGTGGCAGAGAATAGATAAGGAAGAAAATGATGCACGTACTTTGGGGAAGTTTAATAATGGCAGCGGGCCTGTTCATGCTGGTCTGCGGAAGCCTGAAGAGCAGGTTTATCGTCTATCGGCTTTTGGTGGCACGCTCGAAAATACTGTGGGGCGAGAATGTACATCGCTTCTACCAGGTCGCAGGAGCTATGGTCATTGTCTTCGGAGCATCGGTGGCCCTCGGATGGTGGTTGTGAAAGGAAAATCCGCCTTCGTTGAAACGAAAGCGGCTTTTCCCTGACGGCGTCCAGCATCAAAAAAATTCCCTTGCGCGCCAAATTGAACTATTAGAGGTACCCTCTGGTTCTCATCAGAAACGGAATAAACTATGTTTTGCAGAAGGGCAAAGGACACGTGATGTATAGAGTGGTTTTCCTCCTGGTTTGTGTGTGCGTGTTGTCGGTGACTCTTCCTTCTCGGGCAGCGGCTGATGGGTCCGGGATGTTTGCAGACCGCGACGGGATTCGGATCGTGGCGGGGGATTTGCAGAGGACCCTGCGTATCAAGGACGGGAACGTCTGCACGACGGGCATTGCCGCCGCTGGCGAGGACCTGCTGGCATCGGCAGCCAACGAGATGTCTTTTCGTGTGGAAAAGGCGGTGCCGAATCGTTGCCCCGTGGGGTTGGATCCGCAGGTCGCCGGGGCCGTGCCCCGGAAGACAACCGTGTCCGATTCCACGGATGCCCTGGATATCAAGAAAGACGGCGGTCCGGCGTCTCCGGGCCAGGTGACGTGGCAGGCGCCGAGGACGTTTGCCGCCAGGACCTGGGGGGACGTGTTCGACCAGGTCACGCACAGCATCTCCAGCCCCGGACCCGGGATCACGCAGCTCATCATTCGCAGCCGGGCCCTTCAGGATGAAACCCTTGGGGGCGTGGCCATCAACCTTTACTATCAGATATATGAGGGATATCCCGTAATACGCAAGTGGGTCGAGATCCACAACAACAGCCCGAACTGGCTCAGGCTGAGCGATTTGATGATAGAGGATATCACGCTCAAGCAGGCCTTTCTGAACCGCACCTTTCTGACGTCGTCTGAACGCGGCGCCGTGTCCAGTATCGTCGGTTTTGGCAATGCCGGGCGAACCCGGGGCGTGATTCTCGCTTCGGAGGTCCCCTCGGCGCTCCGACTCATCGGCGATCACGGCGCCATGGGATACAACAGCGCGCATTTCGAGTGGATACTGGGACCTGCAGAGAGCTTTGTGTCGGAGCCCGTGTTCATGTACGGCTACAGCGGGGACGTGGTCCGTACGACCTCGGCGGAATCGATCCCCCTGGATCGCGCTGTGGAAGGTTCCTTCAAGAGGTTTCTCAAGGCCCACGTGGGTGTGGCTTCGACCCGGGTGAAGATCCCTGCACCGCAATGGGCTTCCTGGTCGAACTTCGGTCCGAATGTAACCGATGCCATCGTTCGCGAGCAGGCCGAGATCGCGGCCAGGGCCGGTTTTGTCCTGTTTGAACTGGACGACGGGTGGCAAAAGGGACGGCTTGGCATCAGGCCTGACACGGACAAATTTCCTGACTTTCTGTCGACATGCCGGTATGTGCGTTCCCTAGGCCTGGACATGGGGTTGTGGGTCTCCTGCTTCAGGCTGCGTGATTCCGACGATCTCAAGGCTTTGCCCGATGCACCCAGCGTACCGGAAATACGCCGGGGCCAGGGTGTGGCCATGAGTTTCAGCAGTTCCTGGAGCACCTACTACGGCCACCAATTGGTCGCCCTGCACGACACGTACGGCGCCACGTACTTCAAACAGGATTTCACCAATATCAAGTTCGGCGATTTTGCCCGGGGGCATCGCAGCAGAAGTCCCAGGGAATCCCTGCTCAGAGGCCTGCGCGGTTTATTTGAATCCCAGGACATCCTCCGCAGGCAGGTCCCCGGCATCGCCAACCAGCTCACGCATGAGATCTACTGGGGCACGCCCGGCGTGCCATGCGATCTGGCCATACTGAAACATGCGGTGCTGTACCATATCCCGCCCAACGATTACAGCGGGACCTTTCATTACACCCATCGAAACCCCAGGGTGGATCCCGAGGCGCTCAGGCAAAAACTGATCCAGGGCTGTGCCAATGCCAGGCAGCGGTTTTATCTGCACAGGGGATTGCCGCTCGAGTGCATCGAGTATTACGCCGCGGCCACCTACAACGGCAAGGGCAGTCTGACGGCGCGGGTCCAGGACAGGCAGGTCTGCAGTTGGCTCATGGGGGCGCCCCTGCTGTATGCAGGCGACTTGACCACATTGACGCAAGAGAACATCGAGAGATATCGCAATCGATTTGCCATCGTCAAAAGGCTCGAAAACCAGTACGGAATCTATCGTCATTTCCAGTACAGCGGCGTCCCCGGTCCCACGGATACGGATTGGCACTGGTGGGGCAAACTCAATGAAAACCGGGAAGGGGCCGTGGTCGTGCTCAGGGGAAGCGGCGGCCGGGACACTCGCAGCGTCAATATCCCCTGGGTGGAACCCAACGAGCGTTATCAGGTCACGGCCCTGCTGGCGGAAAAGGCCCTGGGTACGTTTACCGGCTCGGATCTGATTCGGGGCAAGCTGGAACTGGCCCTGCCGATACACGGCCAGGACATCCTGGAGGTCAAGCGGCAGCGCCCCGCCCACATATCGAAATGAGGGCCCTGCGAGACGTTCCGCAAAAGGTCGTGAAAGCAGATAGACGGACTGGCTATCCATCGGCCAGGGAAAGATAATATGAGGAAGGAAAGCAATGATGCATATGCTTTGGCAGGAAGGAGCCGAAGAATGTACAGCGAAATCAAGGCGCTGTGCTTTGCGCTAAGCCTGGGACTGGCGCTTACCATGGCCGGTTGCAGCAAGAAGAAGGAGGCGAACAAGCCTCAGGATCTCGAATCCATCCGAGCGAGCCTGAGGCAGCAGGTGGCCTCTGGCAAACTGACGAGGGAGGAGGCGGTCGTGAGACTGGCGGAGGCAACCAGGGAAGCCAAGTTTGGCTCAAGAGGCAAAGACAAGACCGGGAAGAAAGCCGAACTGTCCCCGGAACTCGAAGCCTTGGGCAAGGAACTGAAAGCGAAGGTGGCAGAGGGCGAGATGACCGCTGAGGAGGCCAAGGCCGCCTGGATGGAGGCGGCCGGCAAGGCCAAGGCCGAATCCAGCGGCAAGGGAACCAAGGATTCCGCAAAGGAAGCAGAATGAACGGGAAGAAACCAGGGCAAAACTCAGCAATCAGGTGCCGGACCCGAGGGTTCACTCTGATCGAAATACTGGTGGTGATTTCCGTCATCAGCCTCCTCATTGGCATCTCCGTCCCCGCCCTGTCCAGAGCCAGGGAAAACGCCAGGAGGACGAAGTGCCTGAGCAACGTTCGGCAGCTCGGGATCGCCCTGCAATTGTATGCCGACAGCCATGACGGCCGCGTGCCCCCGCGCGACTACGACGCAGGCGCCGTCTGGGTCGACCGCCTCGAATCGTACTACAAGAACCGTAAGCTGTTGCGTTGTCCGATGGACCCGAGAGAGGTCGATGTGAGCTACTTGATGAACGGCTTCATCGACTATTTCGTGATGCATTCCTTCGGCGGCAACTCGGACGAATTCTTTGGAGCTTACAAGGATGGCGGCTTTCCGGGCATAAGATTGTCCAACATCCCCCAGCCGGCCCAGACGATTGCCTTCGGCGAGAAGCGGGCGGATTCAGACGGTGACGCGTACATGGACATCTGGCCCCCGCAGTATGGCAGCGACCATCTCACGGAAGTCGCTCACGGCAAGCACCGCTCCGGCGGCAACGAGCGCAACGGCGGATCCAACTACGCCTTCGCCGACGGAAGCGCGCGCTTCTTGAGGTATGGCGAGGCGTTTAGTCCGAGGAACCTCTGGGCGGTGACAGATGAATTCCGCAACAGGCCACTCCCGGAGCTGTGAACGACTGCGCGGCGGCAACACAGGTGCCGGCGCCGGAAAGCATTCGCCATCGGTGAGACCATCATTCTGCGAATGCTCCCCTTCTACTGTATTGCTCGATGACCCGTGCCGGGGTACTATGGCGGCCGGATGGCTGCTCATGACATGAAGCCAGGCCGGGATGCCGTTCGTTCTTGAACTGTCCCGAGGCGGAACGGGTGTTTGGCATAGTCTTGCCGCTGTCGGCGATTGTCGCCGGAGATGGGAAAGGGTCGAAGACATGAAGAAAGGGCGTTTCGTTGCCGGGGCCGTTCTGTTGGGCCTGGTGGCGTTTTCGTGTGTCGGGGCCGAGGAGGCTTGGGCCTATAGAACAGCGAAGGGTATTCTGTATCGCGAACCGGCACTCGCAGAGAAGGATGGATACCTGTCGCAGCGGTGTCGGCTGGATGTCTATTACCCCGCCGACGGCAACGATTTCGCCACGGTGGTCTGGTTTCACGGGGGAGGATTGTCCGCTGGCGGGAAGTTCGTTCCGCGCCAACTCAAACAGCAGGGCATTGCCGTCGTGGCGGTCAACTATCGACTGTACCCGAAGGTCCGCTGCCCCGTGTACATTGAGGATGCGGCCGCGGCGGTGGCGTGGACCTTCAAGCACATTCAGGAATACGGCGGCGATCCCAATCGCATTTTCGTCTCGGGACATTCGGCCGGCGGATACCTCACCAGTATGGTCGGACTGGACAAGAGGTATCTCGCCCGTCACGGCGTCGACGCGGATCGGATCGCCGGACTGATTCCCTACAGCGGGCATACGATAACCCACTTCACCGTGCGAAAGGAACGCGGCATACCGGGCAAGCAGCCGATCATCGACGAGTTCGCGCCCCTTTTTCACGTGCGGGACGATGCTCCGCCGCTCGTGCTCATCACCGGAGACCGCACTCTTGAAATGCTCGGTCGGTACGAGGAAAACGCCTACATGATGCGCATGATGAAGGTCGCCGGCCACGAGAAAACGGAACTCTACGAACTCCAGGGTTTCAATCACGGCCAGATGGCGGAACCGGCCCATGCGATTCTACTGAGACATATCCGAAAGCACAAATGACGCACATCCTTAGGTGGAGGCCACGCAATGGATCGACAGAGTTGGGGAACGAAAAGGAAGACTTGGGTTGTCTTGTTGAGCGCTCTTGCCGCTCACGCACTGATGGCGCAGGAGGTCGTCCCTCTCTGGACGCAGGAGCCTCCCTATTCCAAGCCGAATTCGCTGGAGGAAACCGTCATTGAATCCTGGGGCGTTCCGTGCGTGAAGAACGTGACGAATCCGACGCTGACCGTCTATCGAGCGCAAGGGGATTCTTGCGGACGGGCCATGATCGTTCTACCCGGCGGTGGTTATGCGGTCGAGTCCTTCGTCGCCGAGGGGCAACGCATTGCCGAGTATCTGTCTTCGAAGGGGATCGTCGCGGCGGTGCTGAAGTATCGCCTGCCGTTGAAGGAGGCTTCGGATCAGCCCCATCTGCTGCCCATCACCGACGCCCGCAGGGCGATTGCCCTCATGAAATCCAGGGCGGGGGACTACGGCTTCGACGCCTCGCGCGTCGGCATCATGGGTTTTTCCGCGGGCGGCCATCTCGCCGCGACCGTCAGTGTGTTGACCTCCCGACAGCCGGTCGAGAATCCGGATTTTTCGGCGCTTATTTATCCCGTGACAACGTTGGGCGCCGAGAATCAGAAATGGCTGGAGAAGAGCCTGTTTCACCGCAAGATGACCGACGACGAGAGGAAGCAATACGACCTGGTGGCCAACGTGACCAAGGTGACGCCTCCGGCGTTTCTGCTGCATGCGTACGATGACGACGTGGTGCCGATTGAAGAATCTTTGCGGTACGCCAGGGCCCTCGCGGATGCCGGCCGGGAGGTTGAGGCCCATTTCTTCGCCCGCGGCGGGCATGGATTCGGGCCGGGCAGGCCGGGCGATGGTACGTCGCAGTGGTTGAGCCTGTTGGCGAACTGGATCAAACGGCAGTAGAAACGGAGGATAACGTCGGTTCGTCGCGGTCCTCCGTGGACAGACGGCACGGCCGACAACGATAGACGGTTCAGCAGAAGAGAACGACGTCGATGAGCAAACAGAGGAAAGAGGGGCATAGCATGAATATGCGACGGATCACCGTTATAGCGGTGCTGGTCTGGTTGGGAGGGCTGGCGATTCCCTGCCGGGCCGAGAAGGTGGTATTGACACTGAAACCCGATGAGGTGCGGCAGGAGATTGACGGATTCGGAGCCAGCGGTGCCTGGTGGGCGCAGATCGTCGGGGGATGGCAGGAAAGCAAGCGGGAGGAGATCATTGGTCTGCTGTTCGGCCCAGAGGGGATCGGCCTGTCGATCTACCGGTACAACGTGGGCGCGGGATCGGGAGAGGAAATCGGGGATCCGTGGCGGCGGGCGGAGACCTTCGAGACGGCCCAAGGGCAATATGACTGGAACCGGGACGGCAACGCCATGCGGATCTTGCGGGAGGCCTGCCGTGCGGGCGTGGCCCATGTGATCCTGTTTGCCAACAGTCCGCCCCGGCGCATGACCAGAACCGGATACGCCTTCGGCGGACGCGGGCCCGACAAATCCAATCTGTCAGACAACATGTATGAGCAATTCGCCCGGTACCTCGCGGATATCGCCGAGCATTTGATCGCTGTGGAGAAGCTCCCGATCCGGGGGCTCAGCCCGATCAACGAGCCCCAGTGGGACTGGGACGGACACAGCCAGGAAGGGTGTCACTACTCCGCCGACGAGGTCGTGCGCATGGTGGAAATCCTGCTGCGGGAGATCGAGAAGCGCCGCTTGCCGGTCGAGGTCGAGGCGCCGGAGAACGGGAGCTGGGAAAAGGTGGAGGTCCTGCCGGGCGACGACTGGAAGCGGTCTCCCGTCTACCTGGAGACACTGCTGGGCAACGCGTACGTGCGGCAGCGCCTGGAGGGCTATGCGGTGCATTCGTACTGGGCGGATCGGGAGCGGAAGAAGGCGTTCGCCGAATACTTCTTCGCCAGGTATCCGCAGAAGAAGCTGCACATGACGGAATGGTGCGAGATGAAGGGCGGGCGCGATTACGGCATGGATTCGGCGCTGCGCCTGACGCGCGAGATCATGGACGATCTGACCGTCGGGGGCGTCTCGTCGTGGCAGTACTGGATCGCGGTGTCGCGGTACAATTTTCGGGACGGTCTGATTTACGTGAATGAGCCGGAGCGAGAGATTTTGCCGACCAAGCGCCTGTGGGCCATGGGGAATTTCAGCCGCTTCATCCGCCCCGGCTTTCGGCGCTTCGACGTGGAGCACAATTCGGCGGTCCTGCAGGCCGTGGCCTGCAAGAGTCGCGACGGCGGCACGCTCGTCGTGGTCGTGATGAATCCGGGGGCCAAGAGCGCCGAGGCGGAGCTGCATCTGGCCGGCGGCGGCCGGGTGCGGATCCTCGATGCGTACGAAACGTCCGAAGCGAATGATTTGAAAGCTGTGAGTCGGGAGAGGCAGAGGAACGAGTATCGTTTCCCGGCAATGAGTGTCACGACACTGGTTGTCAAAGGGCGCCGGCGGTAGGAAAAGCGCGGAACCACTGAAACGGACAGATGGTGTCACGTAACGTTCTTGGGTAAGGAGCAGACGATGAAGAAAGCGATCCTCTGGCTGACGGTTCTCTTGCTGGGTTCTGGATTGGCATTCGGTCGCGAGCCGAAGGAGTACGACAGCGACGTCATTTACGACGAGAGCAAGATTCCGCATTACGATCTGCCGCCGCTGCTGGTGACGGCAGAAGGCGAGCGCGTCACGACGGCCAAGCAATGGCGCAACGTGCGCCGGCCGCAGATCCTTTCGCTCTTCAGCAACCTCGTGTACGGCCGCGTCCCTGAGCCCGAGAGCCCCATCGAGATGAAGTTCGAGGTCCGGAAGACCGATCCCGACTTCATGCAGGGCACCGCGACGCGCAAAGACGTTCGGATTCGCTTCAGCAACGACAGGGGCAAGGCGGAAATGCTCGTGCTCGTTTTCGTGCCCAATCAAGCGGGCGGGCCCGTGCCGGCCTTCATGAAGCACAGCTTCAACGATACGAAGTCCCGCGATTTCGAGGCGAGCACCCTGCAGCGCGGCCGCCTGCGAAACGGCTGGCCCCTGGGCAAGTTCTTCGACCGGGGCTATGCCTTCGTCGCCGTCTATCAGCAGGACCTGGTGGGGCACAACGAAGTGGAATTTCTCTCCGGTATCCATCCGCTTTTCTACAAGAAGGGACAAAGCTTTCCCAAGGCCCGGGAATGGGGCGTGCTGTCGGCCGTCGCGTGGGGCGCCATGCGGGCGATGGACTACCTGGAAACCGACGACGATATCGATCACACGCGCGTCGCGATCATGGGGCACTCGAAGATGGGTAAGGCCACGCTCTGGACTGCGGCCCAGGACGAGCGTTTCGCGCTGGCGATTTCGGCCCAGTCCGGCTGCGCCGGCGCGGCCCTGTGGCGGCGACGCGCCGGCGAGACCCTCGAGAAGATGGTCACGCGCTTTCCTTACTGGCTCTGTCGCAACGCCTGGAAGTTCGTGAACCAGGAGGACGATCTGCCCGTCGACCAGCACATGCTGCTGGCCTGCATCGCGCCGCGCCCGGTCTACGTGCACAGCGGCGTCGAGGATACCTGGGCCGACGGACGCGGCGAATACCTCTCGGCCTACCATGCCAGCGAGGTGTACCGCCTGCTCGGCAAGAAGGGCCTGACCTCCGAGACGTCGCCGCCCGTGGGCGAGGCCATCATCGAAAGCGACGTCGGCTACCACATCCGCCCGGGCGGCCACTCCATCACCATGTACGATTGGGACCGCTTCCTGGACTTCGCCGATTACCACCTCAAGAAACAGACCCGCCGCACCACCGACGCAACCCAGGCCCCAACCGAAGAATTCCCGCGTCCGAAATCATGATCCGCTGTTCACTGCTTCCTCTCGCAATCCTAAAAGTGTAGTTCTGCGGCGATCATACAAGCCACCCCCCGCCGCCGTCAAGAAAAAAACCGGCGCTGTTATGTCATTTGTCATTGCGAAGAGCAAACCGACGAAGCAATCTCCCCAGCCAACAGGAGCGCTTGTGCAGACGCGAGGTACGCGAACCCTATACTGCTAAGTCGTAACAACTGGAATTTCTTTCCAGATAAACTCGGAAGGGTGATGTAAGTTGAGGTAGCAAAGAGCATTAGACCTCGCGCGGAGGCGCAGAGGCGCTGGGTTTCAGAGGGTGTTTCAGCGATGGTGTTCTCTGCGTCTCAGCGCGCCTGCATATTTGGCTCCGGCCGAAGGCCGGGCTGGGATTATCACCTACCGGGGGCGGTCTCGTTGCGCTCGGGCGCATCCGAAAACTCCCTCGCGAAGTGTCGTCGTAACTATGTTGGCGACAGCATGTTACAGGGCGGGGCATGGAGCCTGTGTCAAAGGGAGAATTATGTTTGAAGTCAGTGGCACAAGAGAATCAAGTTGGCCCGAATAATGAACGGGGTCGTGAATCGCCTCAGATGACCGAGGAAGTCCCCGCGCGGTGCCTAAGTTCTCGGAGCAGACTTTTCTACGATCTTGAGTATTGCGTTGCACAACTGAATTAGTCCCTGTACAAGCGTGATTTCTTTGCCTTTGGGGGGCGGGAATTTGTCGAAA
>CAYPZL010000180.1:0-11322 GCA_964415045.1 uncultured Pirellulales bacterium
CAACCTCGGCCTTCTCCCAGAGCCGGAAATCGCCCACAGATTCTTTTGACGAGGCTAAAATATCAACATTGCGGAATGCCCGCGTCACGGGCCCGACTTCCTTGGTTTTGCTTCTTGCTTCTTGC
The DNA here is from genome assembly GCA_964415045.1 of uncultured Pirellulales bacterium. Classification (GTDB taxonomy): domain Bacteria; phylum Planctomycetota; class Phycisphaerae; order Sedimentisphaerales; family Anaerobacaceae; genus CAYPZL01. The sequence continues at coordinate 126 of CAYPZL010000180.1, forward strand.
ATTTTGATTGATCCTACCACCGCTTCAGTATTTCACCGTATTGGCGCACCAGCGAGATTTCCTTGAATGCCACCTCGCCAGGGGAGGTTCCCGGGTCGATTCGCAGGCCCCTGAGGCGGCCCTTGCAGAAAAATGAGACCTCATAGGAATGGAACTTCCCGTCGGCGACGGACTCGAAATCGATCTTCTGTTGGCGGGCGAACGCCGGGGACGCGTTGTCCCGCCAGTACACGCTGCCGACGCCCGAGAGGGTCGAACGCATGCAAAAACGCAGGATCATGCGGTGGCTGACAATCGGCAGATCCTCGGTCGTGATGAACGGGTCGTTTCCCTTGGACTGCAGGATCAGTCCCTCCGGACCAGGGAAAAGCTCGGCATCGCGGGAGCTCTGCCAGCCCGGCGCAGGCGGCTCGTACGCCGGGTTCTTGATGGGAACTAGCGCCCCAGTGTCCTGCACGAAACGGTCGATTAAAGCGTTCAACTCCGCCACCTTCAAGGGCAACCGGTCGGCGAGGTTGTTTCGCTCCGCGATGTCGTCCTTGAGGTTGTACAGCTCGAAACCGTGACCGCGATTCGGCCCTTCGCCGTAGAATCGCAGCAGTTTCCAGTCGCCCTGGCGAACCCAGGTGCAGGGGCGATTCTGCGTGGCCGGCACGTAGTGGGGGAAGTGACAGAAGACCGCCTCGCGATTCAGCCGGCACTTTCCCTTCAGCGCGGGAACGAGGCTCACGCCGTCCACGTGCTGCTTCGGCTTAAGAGGCAAGCCCGCCAGCTCCAGCAGGGTCGGGTAGAAATCCACGGTCGAGATGACCTCGTGACATTCGCTGTTCGCTTCGATCTCGCCCGGCCAGACGACGATGCACGGCGCCCGCGTGCCTCCCTCGTACGCGTTGCCTTTGCCCGCCCGCAGGGGGGCGTTGTTGGTCGGCGTGGTCCCGTCCACCTCATCGTACATGTTTCCGCCGTTGTCCGAGACGAAAACGACGATCGTATTGTCGGCCAGGCCCAGTTCCTCCAGCGTCTCGAGGACGCGGCCGATACCGTCATCCATGCTCTTGAGCATGGCCGCCATGGTCGGGCAATCCTGGACGCCGCGCGGATCGACCTTGTCGCGGAACGCCTCGATCATGTCCTTCTTGGCCTGGTAGGGAGCGTGGACGGCGAAGTGCCACCAGCACAGCAGGAAAGGCTCATCCTTATGGGTGTGCAGATAAGCGATCGCCTCGTCCGTGACACGGTCGGTAATGTACTGCCCCTCGGGACCGTCGGGAATCGTCTTGATGCGGTACGGCGAGAAATAGCTCGGCGGGCCCGGGTTCGGCGCGCCCAGGTCGTACAGGAAACCCTGGTGTCGGGGCCAGTGCCGCTCCTGCAGGCCCAGATGCCACTTGCCGATGAAACCGGTGTGGTAGCCGGCGTCGCGGAAGGCCTCGCCGATGGTATACTCGCCCAACGGGAGAAACCGCCGGGACTGCGGCGTCACCATCTTCTGATGCTTCGGGCCTTTCTCCGCCAGCATGGGCGTGCCGGGCCCGAGAGGCGGCAGATGGCAGGCCGGCGTGGTGATCCCCAGGCGGGCCGGATACTTGCCCGTCATGATGCTCGCGCGGGTGGGAGAGCATAGCGGGCTGGCGGCGTAGGCGTTGGTGAATCGCATCCCGCGCCGGGCCAGCCGCGTCAGGTTGGGCATCTCGTAGTACCGACTGCCGTACAACTCGCAATCCATCCAGCCCATGTCATCGGCGAGAATGAACAGAATGTTGGGCTTCACACGTTTCTCTGCGCGTGCAAAACCCTTCGTGGGCACCCCCAGAACGCTGCAGGCGACACCTGTTGCGGCGGCCCTGAGAAACTGCCGTCGAGAAAAATGGCTCATGCTTTTTCTCCTCGTGCGGCCCGGAGTTCCTGCGCGTGGGTTGAGAACCTCCCGGCGCGCCGGGATCCCCGCGTGCGTGAGACGCTCTTCGGGGTGTCACTGCCGTCCCAATCGTAGTCCCACATCTTCATGTACTCCGGGCCCGGGAGGAAGGCGTCGTTTGTCGCGCGAAGCTTCTCATCGAGGCGCTCGTTCAGGCGTTGCTGTACCCGGGCATATTCGGGCCGGTTGCAGAGATTGCGAAGTTGGTAGGGGTCTTCCCGGTTGTCGTAAAGAAGCCAGGGACCGTTAAGGTCTCGGACGTAGGTGTAGCGTGACGTGCGAAGCCCCCGGTATTCGCGGCCGCCCCGGGCGTAACTCCACTGGTGAAAAGGCACGGGCAGGGTGATCAAGGCCGCCTCCTCGGCGCCGGGCGTCTCGGCACCGGTGATCCAGGCCGAGCGATCCCGTCCCTCACATGAGCTCGGAACATCGACGCCGCACAGGCCCAGCAGTGTAGGCATGATGTCGGGCGTATTGATCGGCGCGTCGATCTCTCGACCGGCTCGGCCAAGCTTGCCCGGGTAGCGCAACAGGAAGGGCACGCGAATCGACTCGTCCCAGGGCTTCTGCTTCTTGGTCAGCCCGTGGGAGAGAAGCATATCCCCGTGGTCGGCGGTGAACACGAAGATGGTGTTCTCCTCGATGCCGCACTGGCGCAAGGTTTGGCCGATTTCGCCCATGCAGTCATCCAGGGCGGCGATGTGCGCGTAGTAGCCGGCCAGCAGCTTCTGCGCCTCTTTGCGTTTCGGTTCGGGCACGTTGGGGCGGACCCACAACTTCGCCGGGTCCGGAAACAGTGCCTTATACTTCGCCGGCGCGGTGTGGTACGGAGCGTGCGGGGGCCCCCACGAGAGGAACAGCACGAAGGGCTTGTCCGAGCTGTGGCTGCGGATGTACCGCTGGGCCTCGCGGGTCTGGGCGATGGCGTCGTAGCCTTCCCAGTAGCGTTTCTCGGGCGTATCGCCGTAGTACATGGAGTGGTTGTAATCGTGCGTGCACTCGCACGCTCTCCAGAACTGAAAGCCCTGGCGCCGCTGCCTCGGGATAAAGGCGGCGCGACCTTGCGCCATCGTCGCCCCTTTGGGGTGGCCGTTCAAATGCCATTTGCCGATGTACGCGGTGTCGTAGCCGGCGCGGGCGCAGGCCTGGGCCACCGACGTGGCCTTGTCGCCGAGTGGCTTGTCGTTGTAGAAGATCCCGTGCGTGAGCCAGTACTGGCCCGTCATCAGGCTGGCCCGATACGGGGAGCACACCGGGCAACCCGAGACGGCCGTGGTGAAGTTCACGCTCTCGGCGGCCAGCTTGTCCAGATGGGGCGTCCTGACATCGGGATTCCCGGCATATCCGGTCGCATCGGCCCGCCATTGATCGGCGAAGACAAACACCACGTTGGGCCGATGAGATCTCCGCTGCGCCCGGCCGGCGGAAAGCCCGCCCGCTACCGAAAGCGCCACCCCTGCCTTCAACAAGTTGCGTCTTGTTACCTCATTGTGTGGCATCTGAAATCCTCCCGTTTTTGGCCACGATGAAGAAGCAAAGATCAAAGGGCAAGAATCAAAATTGCGGAATCCCGGCGCGCCGGGATGACTTCCTTTATTTTGCTATTTGCTTTTTGCATTTTGATTTATTCTCCTCCCGCCTTTGGAATTTCGGGTTTCGCATTTCGAAATCGGCCGTCATAGACCGACATCGTAGCATCGGCGGCAAAACGGGTCAAGGCAAGAGGAGGAACGCCTTCGGACCAAACAACACGTAGGGATTCCCCGGCGCGGCCAAGATTTCCGGGAGAATCCGGTTTACGGGCGGGGGGCAATTCGGTATGATGAGGAGGTGTGGATCGATCCACTGTTCGGTCTATGAGTTGCCCGCGGTAGGAGTGGTCACAAATGTCAGCCGGTTCGATCAGGTTTCGTGTGAACGGTGTGCGGCGGCATGTGTCTCTCAGGGCACCGCCCTTTTGAGTGTACATCCCGACTTCCCCCTTTCTCCCGCCAGGCACCGTGAGAAGAGCAGCAGTCCGGACCGAAAGCAACGTAACGGATCGCGGGAGGAAACTGGGACACTCAGGCACAACCGTCATTTTTCTGTCATTAGGAGGAGCACAATCATGAAACGGCAGATCTCATTTCTTTCCCTTATCCTCGTGTTGTCTATCTCAGCCGGCGTCTGGGGCTGGGAATTCAACGAGGACGACAACACCGAAGGCTGGATCCCTTCTCCCTCGATCACCGACGTGGCGGTCGCCGACGGCAAGATGATCGTCAGCATCAGCGCCGAGAGGAACGACCCGTACATCACGGGCCCGTACGGCCCGTGGGACGCCAACGACATCACGGGCGTGGTCGCGCGCGTGCGGTGCTCGGCGGACACGGCTCTCTATTCCGGCGGCGCCGGACCGGCCATCTACTACTTCAATCCCGGACACGCCGCCAAAGGCTTCCTGCTGCCCGATCCCAACGAGTGGGGCATCGTCCTGATCGACATGATGGACCAGGACACCTGGACCGGGACCATCAACAACATCCGCATGGATTTCGCGGACATGGTGCCCGAGGACTGGACCGTCGAGATCGACTGGATTCGCTTCGAAAGTCTGTACCTGACCAACGAGACGTTCGAGTGGGGCGGCCTGCTCGGCTGGGAGCACATCGGCGCCGGCTCCATCGACGACTACGACGACAACGAGTTCGAGAACGTCAATTCGCTGAGCTACGCGGTCAAAGCCACCGGCGTGGGCGCGTACAGCGCCCTGTCCCAGCCCATCAAAGGTGGGCTGGAGCTGGACGCCGGCTATACCGTGACCGTGCACGGCGCCCTGAAGATTCCGGCCGACTCCTGGGACGCAACTTCGTCGATCTGGTTCCGCGTGCGCGAGTTCAACGGCACCGATGAAAGACTCAGCCCGCCGGTGGAGGTGACCGTCTTCGACGAGTGGTTCCAGTTCGAGAGCGCGCTGGAGCTCGGCTACGCGCCGGGAGAGCGCACGGCCCTGGAAGTGCAGCTTTATTCGAACATGCCCACGGGCAAGGTGTTCTACTTCGACGACATCTTCGTGGACGTTGCCGAGCCGACCTTCGATGATGCGGACCTGTACTGGCCCTATGTGCAGACGCACTGGGAGTTCAACACGGCCGGCGATACGGAGGGCTGGTGGAACTTCGACCCGAATCGCATTTCCTTCTTCGACGTCAACGACGGCGCGTTGCTGCTCGACGCCCCGGCCGGCACGTTCGACCCGTATTTCTTCTCGCCCGACGGGCCGTACTACGCCGGCAAGATCGGCGGTATCGCCGCCCGGATGAAGTTCGCTCCCACCAAAGAGGAAGACCTGGCCAAGCCCGAGCACGCAGTCTACTGGTTCCCGGTCGACGGCGGCCACGGCTCCAAGGGATTCACAGTGCCCGCAGCGGATGAGTGGTTCGTGACGTACATCGAGACCGGCAGCCTCTGGAGCGGCTGGTTCAACAACTTCCGCTTCGACCTGGGCCACTATGAAGATTGGGTCCTCGTGGACATCGACTGGATTCGCTTTGCGGACCAATACATCCTGAACAACGGATTCACCGACACCCTCGAACCCTGGGTCCATCAGGGAGCCGGCGACGCCAGCGCCTTCGTCATCACGTCCGACCAGGCTGCTTCAAGCCCGACCGCCCTCGAGATCAAGGGCCTGGGCACCGGCAATTACCACGCGGTCGCCCAACAGCTCGACGGCTGGGACAAGATCCCCAAGGGTGCAACCATCACTCTCAGGGGCGTCTATTACGTCCCTTCGGGCTCCTGGGACGGCAATTCGGAGATCTGGTTCCGCCTGAAAGAATACGACGGCCAGGTCGAGAACCTCACGCCCTCGCTGTTCGAGCCCGTCCTCGACGCGTGGACGCCGTTCGAGTATAGCCTCCAGACCATCTATGAGCCGGAACAACGGGTCACGCTGGAGGCGCAGTTGTTCTCGAGAACGCCGGAGGGCAAGTCCATCTACGCCGATGACGTATTCGTGTCGGTCGTAGCCGAGGAGTTCGTCCCGGAGACCGGCTGGCCCGTCAACGCCGTGAAGCTGGCCGAGGGACAGGAGATCGTCATCGACGGACAGGTCACGCCCGAGGAATACGACGGCGCCCAGGCGCTGACGCTCAACGCCGAGACACTCAACGCGGAGGACCCGTACGTCGAGGGTTTCGTGCATGCCGGCATCACCACCGATACCTCGACGCCGACGGCGCTGGACGATTTCAACGCGACGTACTACTTCATGTGGGATGACGAATTCTTCTACGCGGCGGTGGTCGCACAGGACGACAGCTACAGCTTCGTGGGACCGCTGCCCAACGGCTCCGATACACTGCAATTCGTCTTCGGCGCCACCGCGGAAGAAGCCGCCACCACCAACATGTACATTCCCACCATCGCCCCCGACGACGGGACGGGCAACCCGCTGGCCAAAAACGACTTCGGCGGCTGGATCGCCAGGGACATCATGAGCCAGGCGACCTGCGCTGCCTCGGTCGATCCGCAGACCCAGGATTGGATCGTGGAAGTCAAGATCCCCTGGGCCGCCATGACGGGAGACTTCGTCGCCGACGTCTTCCCGCCGGCCACCGGGGATTCCGTGGGATTCACCGTGCTGGGAATCGATTACGACAACGGGGCTCTCGACTGGTTTGCCACCAACGCCTCCAGCCTGCCCTGGCAAGGCAACGGCCTTGAGACCATGACCTTCATCGAAAGGCCGGCCCCGTAATACATGCCAACAGAAGTACAAAAGACCCGGTCGAATCGTTTTCGGCCGGGTCCTTTTCTTTTGAATTGCGGATCGCAAGGCCGGTTACGCGTCCCCGAAGGTCAGCAGCCGTGCCAGGCGGGCGCCTCTGAGCCTCAACTGCACCAGGGACGCGTTCGATTCTTGAGGTTCTTCAAGATGCCGTTGAGAATCATGGTGTCTTCTTCGATTTCGAAATCGAACATGCCGGCCAGCGTATGGTCGGCGCCGTTCTCGAAGACGTACTTGAACGCATCCTGCGGCGGAATCGCCCCGGCGGCCATCACCTTGAACGCGATCCACGGCTTGGTCACCTTCTGCATCACCTCGATCGTCTCGTCCGGGTCCTTGCACCAATACCCCGGAAATTCCTGGTAGGGTCCCTTGATCTCGTTGGGTTTGGGGCCGCTGGGGTAGTTGTGGTGGTGGAACGTCTTGATGTAGAAATCGTTGGGGACGTTGCGTTTCTCGCACTCGACGACGACGCGCAGGTCGTGGGCGCCGACGCCGCAGGAGACGCCGTGATCCTTGGCGATCTCCACGGCCTGCCGAATGAAATCGACCTTACCCTGGGCGATCAGGGCGTCCGAGTGCACGCCCCAGACGTAGAGGGCGTCCGAGCCCTGGTCCACGAGATGCTTGACGTCCTCGGCATACTTCTTCATGCCGGGCTCGACCGGCGCGGTGGGACAGACAATCCATTGCATCTTGCCGCCGTGACGCAGGCGGTACCGCTGGAGCATCTCGATGATGCCGGGCGGGTTGTGGATCGAGAGCGTGTTGATGCCGTGGGCCTCGGCCAGGGCCATCGTCTCGTGAATCTTCTCCTCAGTGTTGTAGGCGGCCGTCAGGTTGTAGACGTACTTCAAATCCCGGCTGTGCGTGTAGTGGGTCAGGAGGTTTCCGCCGAGCAGCATCCGGCTGACTTTGAGCTTCCCGATCTTGCCCTGCGGCAGCGTTCCCTTCGACCCGGGCTCAACCTTGACTGCCGATTCGCCGGCAGCGGCAGCCGGACCCGCATTCAGCGCGAGGGCACCGCCCGCCGAAGCGGCCAGCGACTTCTTCATGAAACTGCGACGATTCACCTGCGACGACATAGCGTCCTCCTTCTTGCTCGACCGATTGCCAATCGCCGCTGGGGCAGGCTCTGTGCCCGCCCTCACCGACACGATCCGCAATCTACAATCTGTCACTACAGTTCACCGGCGGACCAGCGGATGGCTCGGACGATGAGCTCGCGGTAGTTCGGGTTGGCGTAGGCCTTGGCGTCGTGGCCCCCTTGCAGGAAGGCGACGCGGGCCTTGCCGTAGCTTCGCGTCCAGCCGATGGTCGTATCGCTCGTGGGGTGGTCCGTGGTCAACAGGACGTGGTTGTCCTTGGCGAACCAGACCCCTTTGTACGTCTCGTCGTGGATCTCGAAATCGTCCATGCCTTTCGTGATCGGATGCTTGCGGTCGCGGATGTGGACGGTGAGGTCCACGTCATGCTTGTAGGTGGCCGTCTTGTAGGGTACGCCGTCGATCTCCTGATCCTTCAGTGGGTATCGCGCCCCGATGATCCGGCGGTACTCGTCCCACGTGTTGAATGCGCCCTCGCAATGGTGAAGCGCGACCAGTCCCACGCCCTTGTCCTTCAACAGCGTCTGAAAATTCTCCTGCCGTTTCGGCGAGATCTTCTGCGTCATGTTGTAGAGCACGATGACGTCGTAGTCCCAGTCGGAGATATCCTCGAACAGCTCGCTGTGGTCCTTTTGCTCGGCCTCGACGTACGTGATATCGTCGTAGCCCTCGAACAGCGCGAGGAACGCATCGTGGTCGAAACCGTGACCGCCGGTAACGACAACAACGCTGATCGGGTCAGATTTTCCAAACATTGCCTTCCCGCCCAGACCGTCGCTGCACGAGCTGAGAACCAGCGTCGCAGCGGCCAAGAGTACGAGTAACGTCGCTCTCACTATCGTCTTTCTCATCTGCACAATCTCCCGGTACGCTCGATGCGTTCAAGCGCGGCGCCGCCGGCATCGCTACGGCAGCGGCTTGACCAGTATGTTCTTGTAGTATACGAGGCTCTTGGGATCGTGGCCCTGGAGGGCGAAGGTGCCGCTGGAAATCTTGCGACCGCCCCTTTCCCAATCGTCCGGCTCGGTCCAGTCCACGGTCGTCTTGCCGTCGATCTTAATGATGATGTGCTTGTCCTTGACCTTGATGTAATAGTCGAACCACTCGTTGTCCTTGGAGGGAGCATCGTCCATTACATCCTGGACGCCGTACAGCCCGCCGGTCTTCTTGCGATCGGTGTGGGTCGTGTTGACCTGGCACTCATAGCCCTTGTCGGGCCAGCCGGTCTCCTGGTATTCCGTGTGGAAGTAGATGCCCGAGTTCGAGCCCTCCGTGGTCATTACCTGGGCCTTGAACTCGAAGTTCTTGAAGGTCGCGCCGTTGACGGGACCCGTGTAGAAGAGATGGCTCCGCGCGCCATGGACGACGATCATCCCGTTCTCGACGCTGAACGTGCCCTCATTTTCGCTGGCCTTCCAGCCCTCCAGGGTCTTGCCGTCGAAGAGGCTGTGCCAGCCCGTGACCTTGGCATACATATGGTCGAAGCTCTGGCATCCCGCCACGACCACAACCGCACACACCAGTAACAAAGCCAGATTCCTTGCCATCGGATTTCACTCCTTACTCACATCCTTGTTTACGTTACAGGAAACCACATGGGCTAAAGCCCATCCTGCGAGACTACAACCGCCACGGGCTGCGCATGGCCCGGACGAGCCGCCGGTTGGCCGTGCCATTGCCAATGAAACGTTCCTGCTGCGGGTCCCATCGCAGCTTCTGCTCCAGCCGTATGGCAATATCACTGATATGGCACAGTGTATCGGCCTTCACCGCCACGTCAATCGGGCAGATCGTATCCTTGCGGGACCGGACGCAATCCAGCAGGTTGCGAACGTGGTTGTTGCTCTCGTACAACTTGGTGTCGTTCGGGCCCCACTCGATATCCAGCAGTTCCTTCGGGTGCGCGTTGATTCCCGAGCGGTCCACGTGGACCCAGCCGTCGGTGCCCTCGAAGGCAGTGCCGTGACCGGTAGTCCGCCCGTAGCGTTTCTTCCATTCTTCCGGATACGGATTGCCGACGTAGTTCATGGTCACGCCGTTGCCCAGCTTGCAGGTGATGTCCCAGTTCAGTGCCGTGTCGCACACACCGTCGGGCGTGGGCCAGACCCCCTTGCCCTCGATTTCCACGGGGCCGGGGATCGTATCGCCCAAACCCCACAGCGCGATGTCCAGCGGATGAACGCCCCAGCCGGCGATGAAGCCGAGAGCGTAATCGGAGATGAACCACCACCATCGGTTGGAAACGCGATCCGGAGTATAGGGATGATACGGCGCCGGACCGAGCCATCTGTCGTAGTCGATCCAGTCGGGCTCGGGTACCGGATTGAGCGGGCCGCCCGAGGTGCTGCCCGGCGACCAGACGTTGATCGTGTGCAGCTTGCCGATCCGCTCGTTGGCCACCAATTCGCAGGCGAAGCGGAAGTTTCGGCCGGAACGCTGCTGGGTGCCGAATTGAAAACGTGTGCCGTACTGGTGACACGCCGCTCGCAGCGCCTGGTCCTCGGCCAGACTCAGACCCATCGGCTTTTCCAGGTAGATGTCCTTGCCCGCCCGCGCCGCTTCCAGCGCCACCAGCACGTGCCAGTGGTCGGTGGGGGCCGCCAGAATCACGTCGAGGTCTTTCCGGGCGATGATCTCTTGAAAGTCCGTGTAGACGGCGCAGTCCTTGTTGTCGTAGCGTTTGTTGACGATATCGGACACCGCGTCCCGGCGCGGTTTTTTCAGATCGCAGATGGCGATGACGCGACAGTCATCCTGGGACAGGAAGTTGCGCATCACGCCGGTCCCCTGCGGTCCCACACCGACGCAGCCGACCGCGATCCGCTCGCTGGGTGCGATCCGACCCGGCCCGGCAAGAGCCGAACCGCGAACCACGTAGGGAAAACCTGCAACTCCCAGGGCCATGCCGGCGCTTCTCTGGAAAAGACTGCGGCGTGTGATGTTTCTCTGTCCGGCCATACTATTCCTCCTTCTTGTCCCGGAACGAAGCCATCTGAAAGGTCGAAACCATGGGGGCAGTCTAATCGACAAAGCAGACCGTCGTCAAGAGCGTATCCGGCCCGTCCTAACCCGACTTTCCCTATTCGGCACGAAAACGGTCATAAGTCCTTATTCTACCGTCCGCAGGTGGCCAAGGTCGGCACTACATCTCTACAATCTTGTTTCGTGTGCGAACGCGAAGAAACATGTTCGCATTCTGGCCCCCGGCCGAGTAGTACAGGGAGACCGAGAAGGGGATGGCAGCCAGATGCCGGCGTCGCAGCCCGGGCATGAAAATAGCCCCTGAGCAAACGGAGGGAGAGGAAGCGAGACTACCCAGGGGCCATATTTGCCATACAATTAAGTAATTACTCAAGTTGACTGACTTTTTCGATTGGTCTGGGGCGTGGGGAACAGGATTGA
>CAYPZL010000181.1:0-11137 GCA_964415045.1 uncultured Pirellulales bacterium
TTGTCCTCAATCATACCAGAGAACGCGACCGGAGGCAGCCTTTCATGGGATTACTGTTGCCTGGGACAGCACCAAACAATGCCCGGGTGGCAGCGTCAAGGCCACAGGCCTTGGCGATGGGGTGGCCCGACTGCAAAGAGCCATCGACCCTGCCGCGTTTTGCCGCTGCCACACACTCGCCGAACAGGGAGCGTCACTGCGGTCTAACGTCAGGGTGCCCGGCTTCGAGAATCTCTACGATCTCCCTGTGACGTCTGCCGCGCGCGATGTCCAGCGCTGTTTCGCCCCGGTCCGTCTGAGAACACGGATCAGCGCCGCTGGCAAGCAACAACGCTACGATCGACCGATGACCATAGAAAGCCGACGTATGCAAGGGTGTCGAGAGACGCGCGTCCTGCGCGTTCACATCGGCGCCGCGGGCAAGAAGCAGTTGAGCGACGTCCCTACGGCCATAGAAGGCGGCACGGTGCAGCGGGGTCCATCCTAAGGAGTTACGGCCGTTGACGTCGGCCCCCGCGTCCAACAGCAGGAGCGTTACTTCCTGGTGGCCACGACTGACAGCTATACCCAGAAGAGCCTCCCGGTAATCGCTATCTCGCCCGGAAATATCTGCGCCCTGGGAGATGGCCATTTGAACGAAATCTGCGAGTCCCATTTCGACCGCCTTGTGCAGTGCACCCCAGTCATCTTTGACGTCGGCACCGTGGGCAAGGAGAAGGTCGATCATCTCCGCGTCTTTCTCTCGAACCGCGTCCCGCAACGGTGACCCATCTTTGGCATGAATGTTGGCGTCGGCACCGGCCCGGAGCAACGACCGAACCGCTTCCACGTCGCCTTCCCGAACGGACAGATGAAGGGCTGTGTAACCATGCCTAAACAGGCTGACGATCGTGTCGTCGAATCGCGCACCGCCGTCAATCAGGAATTCCGCCATCTCCCTGTGACGTTCGATGGCTGCCACGCGGAGGGGGGTCCTGCCTGCATTATCTTCCGCATCCATTTCAGCACCGGCGGCGATGAGAAGCCTCGCAACACCAATATCATTCTCGCTGGCCGCGAGGTGCAACGGGGTCCGACCTCTTTCGTCGGTAACATTGAGGTCTGCTCCGTGGGCGATGAGAGACTTCACTGTATCTTCCAACCGGGCATCGATCGCCTGGTGAAGCGGGGTGTCGCCCTTGTCGTTTCGCAGATTGACTTCGGCGCCCTGGTCTGCGAGAAGCCGGGCCGTAACAGGATGGCGACGCTCGATGGCCCAATGCAAAGGCGTGTTGCCTGCCCCGTCTCTGGCGTTGATGTCGCCTCCTTCCGCTATCAACAGCGAGACGACCCGCACGTAACCGTCGCGGGCGGCGGCATGCAACGGAGTCAAGCCCTTATTGTCCCTGGCGTCCACAGTTGCGCCCGCCCTGATCAGAAGGCCGGCAAGGGTCTCGTGTCCCTTCTCATTGGCCCCGGGGGCCCGGGGCCTGCCAAAATCGAAGAAGACACTCTGCCCAAACGAAGTCGCCACGTGCAGGGGTGTTCGGCCGGCGTAGTCTCCCACGTTTACGTCTGCCCCATGGTCGATGAGAATAGCAGCCACACGATCCTGCCGACCATACGCAGGCGTTGCACGACCCCGGTAATCCTCAGGCATCAGAGGGCCCGTGGCCGGCACAACGTCTCCGTCACAAGCTTCCGCCTGTGACTGGCGCAGATCACTCCACCCCTCCGCCCACGCGCACAAGTGCAGGGCGGTCGCCTCCGTTTGCGTCCTGGCATCGACATCGGCGCCGGCAGCGAGCAGCAAACGCACTACGTCTGCATGTCCTGACAAAGCGGCCGCATGGAGTGCCGTATACCGGTTCGACGCGGTCGCCTGGACATCGGCGCCATGGGCAACGAGGAACTTCGCCACCTGGATGTGTCCGCCTTCCGCCGCACGCTGCAACGGGGTCACACCGTCATTGTCCCGTGCGTCGATGTCGGCACCGCCGCGTAGAAGCTCTGTGACCATATCGAGGTCTCCACCGCAGGCCGCTGCGTGCAAGGCAGTCCGACCCTCGCTGTCGCGATCCTCGATATTGACACCACTGGCGAGGAAAGCTTCGACTCTCGCTCGGTCTCCCATAAAGGCGGCAAGCTGAATATCAACGGCTGCGCCGTGCCGGAGAAGAAGCCGAGCCACCTCCTTGTGGCCCATGTCCATAGCCACGCGTGCCGGTGTATCGCCGTCTTGATCTGTGACGTTCACATCGGCGCCGTGGGCCAGAAGAACCCTGGCAATCTCGTGACAGCCATGCATCGTCGCGGTGAGCAGGGGTGCCTCCCCATACTCGGTTTTCGGGTTCACGTTCGCGCCATAATCCACAAGCAGTCTGACCATTTCGAGATCGTCACAGCAAATTGCCTCGTCCAGCGGAGCGCCGCCCATCTCCCCTTCCGCGTCGAGGTCTGCTCCGTGGTCCAGAAGCAGGCGCAGCACATCCACGTTGCCGCCGACTATCGCGCTGTACAGCGGTGTTTCCTCGTCCTCGGCGTGCGCGTTCACGTCGGCGCCGTTGCGTAGCAGCAGTTCCACCATGCGCTTGTTGCCCGCCTCGGCCGCAATGTGGAGCGGCGTGGAGACGCCAAAGCCGCTCTGTACTACTAACCTCAAACATCGTTAAGTTTTTGACAGAGATTCCAGGTTCGTCGCCGTAACCTGCTATCTTCACAATGGTTACGACGAGACTTGGGAACGGAGTTTTTGGTTGCGGCCGAGCGCAGCGAGGCCGCGCTGGGCATTTACATCGGCGCCCTTCAGTATGAGCGAGCGCGCGAGATCATCGCGGGCCGCTGCGACTGCATAATGCAGTGGTGTTTCGCCCAATGCATCGTTCACGTCGACAGCGGCGCCTTCTGCAAGCAGCACCTTAGCCACATCCCATTGGCCTGCGTCCAACGCCGTCAACAACGACGTGTAGTCGAACTGATTCCTGGCCTCGATTTCCGCTCCCCCGGCAATGAGCAGTTCCACCATATCCGCGCCGCTCTTCCCGGCTGCCAGATGCAGCGGCGTATCATTTGTATCGTTCCGGGCGGTAACGTCGGCGCCGTGGGCCAGCAGAAGCTCGGCCAGATGGGCATAGCCTCGTTCCGCTGCATGGTGCAGGGCGGTGTAGTTGGCCCAGTCTCGGGCGTCGATGGCGGCATCGCGGGCGATGATCGATCGCGCTGCGGCGATATCCCCGGCCCTGACCGCCTCGTGTAAAGCTGTTCTCGCCGCCGACGTGCTCGTCGGCCCCGTCGCGCAGCCGGCGCAGAAAGACAGCAGCGCCAGCGCCCCCAGCCAAACTCTCGCCTTCTTCACTTTCGGTCGCCTCCTGTTCATACAGGATTCGTTTACCCCCGTAGTATAAGGCACAGAAGATGGTAGAGGTAACACCCGACGGTCTGAAAAACGCAAAATATTCGCGGAGTCGGGTGGGTCACCAGATTGGGGGTAGGAGGCGGAATTTGGTTTTGTTGGCGTATTGGGTATAGCCGGGGAGTTGGGCTTGGAGGGTTTTGTCTTCGAGGACGGTCCGGACGATGAGGACGGCGACGGCGCCGGCGGCGGGGATCAGGCCGAAAGCGGAGCCGACGATCAGCGGTCCGGCCAGGGCCCAGAGGCTGGCGCCGACGTAACCGGGGTGGCGCACGATGCGATAGGGTCCGGCGGTAACGACCCGATGCCCACGATCGTGCTGGATGCGGACGGTCGTCTCGAAGTGGGTGTTGACCAGCATGGCCCAGGTCAGAATCACGGTGCCGGCGGCGAAGAGGAGCGTCCCGACCACGACGGCCCAGGGGCCAAGGCTCGACCATCGGTATCGGCCCACGTCCAGTCCCATCACGACGGGAAGCACGTAGAAGGCGAGCAGGCCGTAGGTCATTAGCAGGACCTTGTCCCAGGGTTCGGTGTCTTTCTTCTTTTTCCAGCTTCCCCGGTGGTTGACCAGGCCCGGGTTGACGGCGGCGACGATGGCGGTCTGACCGAACATGCCGACGAGGCTCACGACGAGAAAGAGCCACGCACGCGGCAGGTCCAGCCGACCGGCTGCAGCGAAGAGCAGCGCCGCCTCGATGAACGCGCCCAGGAAGGTCCCGACCAGGACGATAAACCCCGGCTTCTCGAGCCGCACCCGCCCGGGCGTTGAGAGTTCACTTCGATCAACCATCAGTAACCTCCGGCCTTTCGCAGCGTGACCCCATCGCCAAGCCCTTCGGGCTTGACGCTGCCACCGGCCCCCTTCAGGAGTGCCCGCCGAATGAAAACTACGCTCCCGCTGCGGGTACCGGTCCTTGCGTCGGCTGCTCGACCGGGACGCCCCGGCAACCGAGGCGGGCGGCCATGCGGTTGAGCATGACGTAGAGCGAGGGGACCACGACGAGCGTCAGGATCGTGGCGAAGCCCAGCCCGAAGATCACCACGACGGCCATGTTGCGCCACCACTGCGTTGACTCGCTCCGGGTGGCCCAGGAGAACGTGTGGATGTCGAAGGAGACGCCGACGGCCATGGGAATCAGGCCGATGATCGTGGTGGTGGCGGTCAGCAGGACGGGACGCAGGCGCGTGACGCCGGCTTCGGTCGCCGCCGTGACCAGATCCATTCCCCGCCTCTGGAGCTGCCGGGTGTAGGCCAGCAGGACGATCGCATTGTTGACCACCACGCCGGCCAGACTAATGACGCCGATCCCGCTCATGATGATGCCGAACGGCAAGTCGCAGATCAGCAAGCCGATCAGCGCCCCGATGAGCGAGAGAATCACGGTCGTCATGATGATCAGCGGGATCAGCAGCGAGTTGAACTGGATCACCAGCACCATCGTGACCATGAGGATGGCGATGACGAAGGCCTTGGAGAGGAAGGCCTGGGCTTTGTCCTGCTCTTCCTTTTCGCCGGCATAGCGAATCTCGCACCCGAGCGGCACGTCAAGCTTGCTCAGTTGGGCCTGGACGTCCGCCAGCACTTCCGTACCGAGACGCCCCTCGGCATCGGCGGTCAGGGTGATGACACGCTTCTGGTCGACGCGGTTAATCGTTCCGAATCCTCCCTGATACTTGAACTCGCCCAGGGAGCTGAGCGGCACGGCGTGCCCGGCATTGTTGGGGATGCGCAGCCGGTAGAGATCGTCGACGTTGACGCGGTCGGCCAGGGGCAGACGCACCGTGATATCGTACTCGTCGTTGTACCGGCGATACGTCCCGACCTTGGAACCGTAAATGGCCATCTTGAGGAAGTTGCCGACGGTGGCGGTGTTGACTCCGAGCAACATGGCGACACGGCGGTCCACCGTGAAAGCCAGCTCGGGACGCGTACCTTCGTGGTCGCTCCGCAAGTTTACGACATTGGGCACGGCGGCAATCAGACGCTGGGCTTCGGCGCTGAGCTGCTCGAGCGTCTGGAAATCCTCGCCGATGATGCGCACCGTCACGGGCGCACCGGTGGGCGGCCCCCCCTCCTCGCTTTCCACCTTGATCTCGGCCCCGGAGATGTCGGCCAGCGCCTCACGAACCTCGGCGATGATCTCGCGGGAAGGACGCTCGCGCTCGGCAAAATCGTAGAACACCAGCGTCACGTTGGCCATGTGCGAGCCGCCGACGCTGGCCGTGAGATTCATCGTGCCCCCGGCGGAACCGACATTGGTGATGACGTGCTCGAGCCACGGCGAGTACGGCTCGAGACGCTGCTCGACCAAGCGCGCGATGCGGTCCGTCTCGTGGATGTTCGTGCCCTGCGGCGCGCGAATATCGACAACCGCGCGCTCGGGGTCCGTCTCCGGGAAGAACTCGGTCCCCGGGCCGATCTTGCCGTAGACCGTCGCCACGCCGAAGAGCAGGCCAAGCGCCAGGAACAGCACCAGTCCCGGATTCTGCAGGCCCAACTGCAGCACGCGACGGTAGCCGTCGAGGAACCAGTGGCGCTTCCGACGGGGACTGTGCCGGGTGCCGGCCCAGACCGAACAAATCACCGGGTTGAAAATCAATCCCACGAACAGCGAAGCCAGCAGGCCCAGGGTCAAGGTGATCGGCAGGTACTTCATGAAATCGCCCATGATGCCCGGCCAGAAGATCATCGGGAAAAACGCACACACGGTAGTGAACGTGGAGGTAATCACCGGCCAGGCCACCTCTCGCGCCCCGAGGATCGCAGCCTCGGTGCGCGCGTAGCCCAGTTGAAGGTGCCGGTAGATGTTCTCCACGATCACGATCGCGTTGTCCACCAGCATGCCGAGAACCAGCACGAGACTGAACAGCACGACCATGTTCAGCGTGTAGTCCAGCGCCTGGACCAGGAAAAAGGTGATGAGCATGCTCAGCGGAATGATCAACGCCACGATGGTGCTGGGACGCCAGCCGAGGAACAGCAGCAATACGCCCGTGACCAGGATCAGGGCCGAGGCGATGTTGTTTTCCAGATCGGCCACCATGTCCCGGACCATCTCCGACATGTCGTAGGTAATGTCGAATTTCACCACGCCGGGGACGCGTTTCTGCGCCTCGTCGATCACCGCCTTCACGATGTCCGAGACGCGAACGGCGTTGGCGCCGACGCGCTTGGAGACGCTCAAGGTAACGTTGTCAAGACCGTCGAGACGCGAGTAGGTGGTTCGGTCCTTGAACGTGTATCGCACGGTGGCGACGTCGGCCAGATAAATCGGCTTGCCGGCGCGGACCGTCAGGAGCAGGTGGTCCACCTCCGCCGGCGTGACGAACTCGGCCGGAACGCGCACGTTGAATTTTGTCCCCTCGGTCTCCAGCCCGCCGGCGGAGATATTCACGTTCTCCGACGGAATCAGCGCCAGGATCTCCGGGATGGTGAGACTGTACTCGGCGATGCGATCCGGGTCGAACTCCAGTCGAATCTCCGGTTCCAGGTCGCCGGCCATTTCCACCTTGAGCACGCCGGGCACGGCTTCGAGAGCGTCCTGCACGTCGTCGGCGATCTCCTTGAGCTGCACGGGCGAAACATCGCCGGAGATGCTGATCAACATGATCGGAAGTTCGGCGAAGTTGATCTCCTTGATGACCGGCTCCTCCGCCTCCCGCGGCAGCTCGCCCTTGGCCAGGTCCACGCGGTCACGCACGCGCTGTAGCGCGACCTCGCTGGGCACATCCGGCGTGAATTCCACGCTGATCATCGACATGCCCTCGGCGCTGCTGGAGGTAATCTCCTCGACCCCGCGAATTCCGTTGAGCTCCTTCTCGATCTTCATCGTCACGGAGGTCTCGATGTCTTCCGGAGAGACCCCCTCATAAAGCGTGCTGACAAGGATGTAGGGGATGGGAATATCCGGGGCCGCCTCGCGGGGCAGCGACATGTAGCTGTACCCCCCCACCAGGATAATGAGAAGTCCCAGGACGGCGACCGTCGTTCGATTTCGGATGGCAACGTCGGTCAGAAGCATGAGGCTACTTCTTCTCCGATACGACAGTAACGGTCTGGCCCGGCGCGACGAAGCGGTGGCCCGCCACGATCAGCTTCTCGCCCGGCTTCAGGCCCTCTTTGACCCGGACGCGATCACCCTGGATGATGTCCAGTTCCACCTCGCGCCGTTGCGCCTCGCTGGAATTGACGACAAAGACCGCGTGCCCCTGCTCCATCGGGATCACGGCCAGCAGCGGGATCAGGATCGCGTTGTGCAGAATTCGACGCGTCAGGCGCACCCGCACGATCTGGCCGCTGCGCAACAGGCCCTCGTCGTTGGCCACGCTCACTTCCATCTTCGTGGACCGCGTCTGCGGATCGGCCAGCTCGTTGATAAAGGTAATCGTCCCTGTCCGCGAGATCTCCTCGCCGCGGACGTTTGCAAAGACCTCCGCCGGGCGGCCGACCTCAAAGAAGGCAACGTCGCGTTCGGGAACGTCCACCACCACCTTGACAGGATTCGTCTCGACCAGCTCGGCCACCGGCATCCCCGGCTGCACGTATTCCCCTTCCTCCACGGGCAGATCATTGAGCACGCCGGAAATGGGCGCGAGAATACGGGTACGCTCCAACCGGGCCCGGACTTCGGCAAGCTGCGCCTTGCTGGCGGCCAGACTTGCGGTTGCGTCGTCCAGGTCACTACGGCTGGTGGCTTCCATGTCGACCAGTTCCGCCATCCGCTTGTACTCAATCTCGTCCCGGTCGTACTGGGCCTGGGCCCTCTCGACCTGCGGGCGGATCAGATCAGCGTTGAGCTCGATCAACAGCGAGCCGGCGGCCACCTGGCGGCCTTCGGCCGAGAGAATTCGCTCGATACGACCGGCCACTTCCGCCGAGATCGTAACGACGCGGTTGGGCTCGACCACCGCCGGCAGATCAAACGCATCGGCAAGCTCCGGCTCGGCGACAACGGTCTCGACGGTCACATTCACCGGCGGCGCTTCGGTCGGGGCGGGCTCATCCTTGTCCGCCGGCATCATGATCAGGCCCGCCAACAGACCGACGGCGATCAGTACAATGACCGCCTTAACGGCAAAGCGGAACAGCCGGCCGCTTTTGCGCTCAATCTCTGCACTTTTTGGTGATACTTCTCCCATGTCTTTGGCCCGTGCAAAAGACCCTCTCTCACACAAATAACCATCCCATTCGGCATATTCTACCCTCTTCAACGGGAAAACACAAGCGATTTGCACGCTCCGTGGGACACCTCCGGGCGAATCCGCCGGCCCATTTCCGGCCCGAGCGCAGGCCGATTGCACCCCACCCGAATCGATCCGACCTTGCTTTGATGCGATCCTGACGGTATTCTGCAGCCGCGTGGACGCGTTATCAATCATCTGACAATTGAGGTTTTGCCATGCTTGGAGTTTTGATCGTCTCGTTGGGCATTTGTGCCGCGACTACACCGGCACCGTCGGTTGTAACGGTCGCCGGTGATGACGTCGTTATCACCGAATCCTGCACCATCGCCATCGCGCCGGAAACGGTCATCGAAGACAGGGACGGCGACGGTGTGATTCACATCGGCGCCTCGAATATTGAAGTTACCTTTGCCAGGGGCTCGGTGCTGCGCGGTTCGGCTGAGGATACCCGGCCCGACGAATACCGCGGCTTCGGCATCCGCCTCCACGGGCACGCGAACGTCACCATACGCCGGGCGCGCATCAGCGGGTTCTGGTGCGGCCTGTGGGCCACGAAGGCCGACGGCCTCACGCTGGAAGCGATCGACGCCTCCGACAACCGCCGGGCGCATCTCAAATCCACACCCGTCGCCGAAGACAGCAGCGACTGGCTCTTCCCCCACAACAACGACGCCAACGAATGGCTGAACCAGTACGGCGCGGCGATCTGGGTGGAAGACTCGAACCGTATCACGGTGCGGGACTGCACCGTGCGCCACGGGCAGAACGCGCTGTGCCTGAAGCGCGTGAACGACTCGAAGATCTACGACAACGATTTCTCGTTCAACTCGGGCTGGGGCATCGCGCTGTGGCGGTCCTGCCGCAACGTCATCAGCCGCAATGCCTGCGACTTCTGCGTGCGGGGCTACAGCCACGGCGTCTACAACCGCGGGCAGGATTCGGCCGGCATCCTCATGTTCGAGCAAAACAACGAAAACGTCTTCGCCGAAAACTCCGCCACGCACGGGGGCGATTGCTTCTTTGGCTTCGCCGGACGCGAAGCGCTGGGCGAGGCGGGAACCCATCCCGCCGCTTGGTACAAGCGGCGCGGCAACAGCGGAAATCTGCTGATCAACAACGATTTCTCCTACGCCCCCGCCCACGGCATCGAGATGACCTTCTCGTTCGGCAACGTCTTCTACGGCAATCGCCTGGTCGAAAACGCCATCTGCGGCGTTTGGGGGGGCTATTCGCAGGATACGCTGATTGCGAGAAACCACTTCGAGGGCAACGGCGAGATGGCCTACGGGCTGGAACGCGGCGGCATCAACATTGAGCACGGCAAGGACAACCGGATCGTCGGCAACACCTTCGAGCGAAACAAGTGCGGCGTGCATCTCTGGTGGGACGAGGAAGGCGATTTTGCCACCAAGCCCTGGGGCCGGGCCAACGGAACCGAATCGAAGAACAACCTGATCGCGGATAATACGTTCGCCGGTGATGACCTGGTGTTTCATTTTCGCGGGCCGAGTGACGTCACGCTGGGGTCGAACGTTCTGCGGAACGTGAAAAAGAAAACTGAAAAGGACGCCGAAGCTGTCGTAAATGAGAAGCCCAATCTGACAGAGGCGATGGAGAAGCCCAGTTACACTGCCTACGGCCGGACACGTCCGGTCGGCGCGCGAAAGCACCTGCGCGGCCGACAGAACATCATCATGACCGAGTGGGGACCGTGGGACCACGAATCGCCCCTGGTGCGACCGGTGCAAGACAGCGGTGACTCCGTGACATACGATCTGCACAAAATGCCCGCCGACCCTGTAGTCACGGTCGCAGCCGAGGGCGTGAAAGGGCATTTCTCCGCGCCGCAAGCCCCCGGCCAGGCCCCAACGTATACGGTCTCCGCCGCCAGGCCCGGCGTGTATCCGTACCGGATGCGGGTCAAGGCGGGCTCGTTCGACCAGGAGTTCCCCGGCACGCTGATTTCGGCTACGTGGGACGTAACGTTCTTCAAGTGGACCGAGGAGGTGGACCCGCGCGAGCGCCTGGACGCCTGGCGCAAGCTCGCCCGGGGCGAAACCGCAGTCACTGCCGAAGTGAAACAGTTGCGCTTCCAGTACGGCGGGAGCGGTCCCAGCGACCAGCGGATCTCCGAGGCGGTCACGACCGCCAGGCTGGGCGGCGACCACTTCGGCATGATCGCCAGGACGCGCCTGCCCCTGCCCGCCGGCCGGTGGGAATTCGCCACCCTCAGCGACGACGGAATCCGCGTTGCCGCCGACGGCCAAAACGTGGTCGAAAACTGGACCTGGCACGGCCCCACGCGCAACACGGGCACCTTCACGCTCACCAACGACAAAACAGTGGAAATCACCGTAGAGCACTTCGAAATCGACGGCTACGCCGCCCTCGAACTCGCCCTTTCCGCCAAGTAACAGTGCACGGTTGACGGGGGTGGGGGGATCAGGTAAGGATGGAGCGGAAGGGGTTGGTTTTCGTATTGAATTATATAGGTTTTGAGTAAGGAACTGAACTTTTGCAAAATGGAGATTAGGCTTACTTTAGGGAGGAAAAATCTCC
>CAYPZL010000182.1:0-11045 GCA_964415045.1 uncultured Pirellulales bacterium
GGCTGGTGCGTCGTCTATACAGAAAAACAGGGTAGCGGCATGCAAGTCACGCCCATTTCATTTGGCCAGGGTGCAGCCGCCGGTTCCGCAGGGTGTCGCGGTCTGGCCGCCACAGGGCGATGTCGAGGTCGAGCACGGGGTCGCCCCGGCCTTCTCTCGAGTGCAGCCGCCGGCCTGGCTGTCGCAGCCCTGCCTGGCACAGCCGCTCTGGCAACCCTTGGCCTGACAGCCACTTGCGCATTCCTTGCTGCCGCAGCAGGACTCCCCACTGACCTTGCAGCACAGCGGCGTGCCCTTGGCCGGACACGCGGCGCATTTGGCCTCGGCAGCCACCTCTACCTCGGCGCCGGGCTTATCGGCATAGCCGGCCACCAGCAAGGTCCCGGCCGCCAGGGCCACGATTGCCACGACCGCCACGATTGGGTTTTGTGTCAGTTTTGCTTTCATTCGTGTGCCCCTCAATGATCGTCAGAAAAATACCGATAATTCCGATAACCGGTACGACCTGCCTAAACTTCCCTAAACTACCCCTCCTTCCCATCCTGTGTTCGCCTCAAAACGGACATTTTCTGCCGTCGCGGGGCTCCGCCAGAAATCCAGGCCTCACGGCGCTCCACCGCCCAAAACATTTGACGCCTCGCCGGCCCCGGATTATAGTCATCTTTTTAACAAGAAACGGGGGTGGAGATGCCTTTGGAGCCACGAATGAACACCAAAAAGATTGTTGCAGAGGGCATCACGTTCGACGATGTGCTATTGGTCCCGGCCCGGAGTGATTTCGTGCCCAGCCAGGCCGAAACCCGCACGAAGGTGACGTCCAACATCGACATCAACATTCCGATCATCTCGGCCGCGATGGACACGGTGACCGAGGCCGCCCTGGCCATCGCCTTGGCCCAGGAGGGCGGCGTCGGGATCATCCACAAGAACCTCTCGATCGAGGCCCAGCAGCGGGAAGTGGCCAAGGTCAAGCGCTCCGAAAACGGCGTCATTCTGGACCCGGTCACGCTGACGCCGAACGAGCCGGTGCGACGCGCAAAGGAGCTGATGAGAGAGCAGAACGTGTCAGGGATCCCCATCGTCGAGGGCAAGAACAAGAAGCTGGTGGGCATCCTGACGCGGCGCGACCTGAAATTCCAGATGGACTCCAACGTGTCGATCGGCACGGTCATGACGAAGACGAACCTGATCACCGGCCCGGCGGACACGCGGCTGGAGGACGCCAAGGGGCTGCTCCAGGAGCACAAGGTCGAGAAGCTGCTGCTGGTCAACGACAAGGGCGAGCTGGCGGGCCTGATCACGATGCGCGACATCGACCGGGTGCAGCAGTATCCGCGGGCCGCCCGCGACCAGCGGGGCCGGCTGCGGGTCGGAGCCGCCGTCAGCGTGCTCGACTACGACCGCATCGACGCGCTGATCGCCGCCGACGCGGACCTGCTCTGCGTCGACACGGCGCACGGGCACTCGCAGAACGTCGTCGATACCGTCAAGAAGATCAAGAAGAGCTACGACATCGACGTGATCGCGGGCAACATCGCCACCGCCGACGCCGCCCGGGAGCTCATCGACGCCGGCGCCGACGCCGTCAAGGTCGGCATCGGGCCCGGAGCCATCTGCACGACCCGGATCATCTCCGGCGTCGGCATGCCCCAGGTCTCGGCCATCATGGACTGCGCCGAGGTGGGCAACAAGCAGGGCGTCCCGGTCATCGCCGATGGCGGCATCCGGCAGTCCGGCGACATCACCAAGGCGATTGCCGCCGGGGCCTCCACCGTGATGATCGGCTCGCTGTTTGCCGGCCTGAAGGAAAGTCCCGGCCAGTTGGTCATCTACAAGGGCCGCCAGTTCAAGGAATACCGCGGCATGGGCTCGCTGGGCGCGATGGTCAAAGGCTCGGCCGAGCGCTACGGCCAGTCCAGCAAGACCGAGGTCAGCAAGCTCGTGCCCGAGGGCGTCGAAGGACGCGTCCCCTACCGCGGAATGCTCAGCGACTTCATCTATCAGCTCGTCGGCGGCCTCCGGGCCGGCATGGGCTATTGCGGCGCCCGCAACATCCAGGAGCTGATGAAGAAGGGCCGCTTCGTCCGCATCAGCGCCGCTTCGGTCGGCGAATCCCACCCCCACGACATTCAGATCACCAAGGAGGCGCCCAATTACTCGGCCAGCCTGCCCTTCGAGGACTGATAAGGCCCGCGACCCGGGCGCCCCGGCGCCGGTGTCACGGAGCCTCGATCACATGCAGTGAGAACTCGTATGATTCGTGAAATGATCGCCATTCTGGATTTCGGCAGCCAGTACGGACAACTGATCGCCCGCCGGGTCCGCGAGCGCAACGTCTACTCGCGCATCTGCCCGGCGGACATCGCCGCCGAGGAGCTGGCGAAGATGCCGCTCAGAGGCATCATTCTCTCCGGCGGGCCCGCCAGCGTCTACGCGCCCGGCGCCCCCCGCTGCGACGAGAAGATCTTCGACCTGGGCGTCCCGATCCTGGGCATCTGCTACGGCATGCAGCTCGGCTGCCAGATCCTCGGCGCCGAGATCGCCGGCGCCGAGAGCCGCGAGTACGGCCGCGCCGGCCTGACCATCCTCGACAAGACCGACCTCTTCGCCGGCCTGCCCGACGAGACGCTCGTCTGGGCCAGCCACGGAGACCAGGTCGGCCGCCTCGGGCCCGATTTCGCCACGTTGGCCAGCACCAAAACCTGTCCCTACGCCGCGGTGCGCTACCCCAAGAAGCAATTCTACGGCGTCCAGTTTCATCCCGAAGTCAGCCACACGCCCAAGGGCGTCGAGATGCTCAAGAATTTCCTCTACGACATCTGCCGCTGCACCGGCGACTGGAAGATGAGCGACTTCGTCACCGAGACGGTCAAGAGCGTCCGCGCCCAAGCGGGCGAGGCCACCGTCATCTGCGGCCTCAGCGGCGGCGTCGATTCCTCCGTCGTCGCCGCCCTGCTGCACGAGGCAATCGGCGACCAGCTCGTCTGCATCCTCGTCGACAACGGGCTCCTGCGCCGCAACGAGCGCGAGAACATCGTCTCGACCTTCCGCGACCACTTCCGCATCGACCTGCGCGTCGTCGACTGGTCCGAGCAGTTCCTCTCGGCCCTGGCCGGCGTGACCGATCCGCAGCAGAAACGCAGGATCATCGGCGCCGAGTTCATCGAAGCCTTCAAATCCGAAGCGGACAAAATCCCCAACGCGCGGTTCCTGGCGCAGGGGACGCTGTATCCCGACGTGATCGAATCGGGCTCCAAGGAAGGCAACCCCGCCGCCAACATCAAGCTGCACCACAACGTCGGAGGCCTGCCCGCCGAGCTGGGCTTCGAGCTGATCGAGCCCCTGCGCGACCTGTTCAAGGACGAGGTGCGGGTCGTCGGCGAGTACCTGGGTCTGCCCGAGGACATCGTCTGGCGTCATCCGTTCCCCGGTCCCGGCCTGGCCGTCCGCGTCGTCGGCGAAGTCACCCCGCAGCGTCTGGAAGTCCTCCGCGCCGCCGACGAAATCCTCATCGACGAGATCAAGGCCGCCGGCCTCTATCGCAGGATCTCCCAGGCCCTGACGGTGCTCATCCCCGTGGCTACCGTCGGCGTCATGGGCGACGAACGCAGCTACGAGAGCGTCGTCGCCGTCCGCGCCGTCGAGACCACCGATTTCATGACCGCCGACTTCTCCCACATCCCCCACGAGGTCCTCAGCACCATCTCCAGCCGCATCATCAACGAAGTCCGAGGCGTCAACCGAGTCGTCTACGACATCTCCAGCAAACCCCCCGCCACCATCGAATGGGAATAAGTCACGATTGACGATTTGCGATTGACGATTGCGGATTGGCGATTCGCCCCTGTCATTCCTGCGCAGGGAGGAATCCAGTAGTAGCCCACGCGGATTCTTTCACCCCGAAAAATGACCTTCTGCCACAGAGGACACCGAGAACTCCGAGCAAATGATCAATTATCAATAATCCTTGATCAATGCAGAAGACACGGATTAACACCAGATTTACACGGATGGGGGCTTTTCATTCCCTCCCAAGCGGGAATCCAGTACGGGCCACGGATCACGTGCCACGGACCACAGATGTCAAACCGCAGAGAACGCCAAGCAACGCAGAGGAAACCGAGAAAATAATCAATAGCAAATCATCGATAATCAATTCCAAGCGGTCCTTGACCCACGCGGCCCATTGGCTTTTCTTGCCATCTATCAAGATATCCTGTACTCTATGGCAGAAGCAACGGGATAGCCCGAGGATACCGCTTATGGTAGCGATGAACGACATTCAGGCCGTGGTGGACCGGATCGCACAGGCGTTCGATCCGGAGCGCGTCGTGCTCTTTGGATCGCATGCGCGCGGCACCGCCACGAAGGATTCAGACGTGGACCTGCTGGTCATCCTGCCGTTCGAGGGCAAGCCCTTCTGGAAATCACTGGAGATCACCAACTACGTGAATCCTGCTTTCGCCATAGACCTACTGGCACGCCGCCCTGACGACACGCAACGCCGTTACGCCCAGGGCGACCCACTGATCCGGGAGGCCTTAGACCAGGGACGGGTACTGTATGAACGAAGTCGTGCGAGAATGGATTGACAAGTCCGAGGGCGACTATCTGACAGCCACGCGAGAGGTCCATGCCAACCCTCCCAATTACGACGCCGTCTGCTTCCATGCGCAGCAATGCATCGAGAAACTCCTGAAGGCCGCCCTGATCGCCAAAGAAGAAATGCCGCCGAAGACGCATGACCTCGTGGTCTTGAGCGGCCTGCTCTGCTCCTTGAATGCTCAGTGGCATTGGCCGATAGAGGAACTGCGATTGCTGTCGCGCGCAGCGGTCATCTTCCGTTACCCCGGCGAATCAGCGGGCCGAGAGGAAGCTGAAACGGCACTGCATGTATCAGAGGCGATGAGGGAGCGGTTGCTTTCACTCCTGGCTACATCTTCGTAGAGCGCCAAGGCAATCCCAGTAGGCTGGGTCCTTGACCCACGCGACCGATCCACTTTTCTTGCTATCCGTTCAAAAATCCTGTCACGCGAATTCACATGGTAAGTGCAACACGAGTATAGAAGAGACATCGCGAGTTGAATCCGGTAGCTTGGAGTTGTTCAAAGACTTCAGACTACGGAGTGCTCGCGATGTCGTACCACCATCTTACCATGGACGAACGAAATGTCATCTATCGAATGGAATATCAGGGATACGGCCAGGCCGAGATCGCCCGTTGCCTGGGTCGTCATCGCAGTACCATCAGTCGCGAGTGCAAACGCAACTGCAACGTCGAGGGCCGCTACGATCCCGGGAACGCCAAGCAACGCGGAGGAAAACACAAGGCCGCGAAGGTCACGAAGAAGAGCAATCAGCAACCGGCCGGCTCGTGACCGCAAGGCCGTGTTGCACATCGCATATTAATGCGCCTCCTTATCTCGCATCGCGCCCGGGCTCGGAGTTCACTGTGACAGATACAGCGTGGAGTTTCTGGAGAATTCCGAGTGTGAGGGCATCATAGTGATTGTAAAAGCACTCTACAAGGAAGACGTGGTCAACATTGTTGCTACTCTTGATCAGCACTTCTTCTGTGCCAATGGGACCTCGTTTGCCAAAACAAAAGCCCCCAAGCATCTGGAATAGGTCCATTTCATTGACGTCGGAGAAAGCTTCTGCAAAAGATTCGGATCGCAGGAAATACCTGACCGGTGAAATCCCGTTTTGGCGTGGCGATTGCGGATGAATACTGACCAAAGCGAAGGCTGGGATGTCTAGCGACTCAATGGCTCGCCACAGTGTCGACGTGATGCTGTTTCCGTATTTTCGCCCAAGTATGCGAAGCTTTTGGAAAGAAACGGTACTGCTTTGGAGTTCCTCGGCAAAACGCCCCCTAAGGAATAAGAGGCGGCCGGCAGCGTAATTGGCCTCCGCCTCGATTTTCTGTTCGCAGGCGTAGCTAAGCGTTCTTTTGTGATCTCCATGACTGAGCCACTCATGCCAAGGTACAATGCTATGGCCAATCTCGTGAGCTTCTCCCCAGCGTTGTTTTAATGACGGCATATCGCGGTCTATGAGAATCCTCTTTCCGTCGGGCAACCACAGAGCATGCAATCGTCTCTTCTTTATCACGTCCGCCAGAATCGTTGGTCGCTTTATGATCTGTTTTCCTGCGACCCTCATGCGGTGAACAACCTCACGAAGGAGACCATGATCAGTTGACGAATAGTATCCCTTGTCAAGGCGGAGCAACTCACGCACAACGTTCAAGCTCAGCGGTGGCTCGGGGTTACCGAGATCTGAAAGGACTTTTGCTACTTTCTCGTCAATGCTCTGAGCGGTCTTCGGACTGAGGAATATATTCCCCAACAGGTCATCCCCCCTCCGAATACTCTGCTAACACTTTGACAAATTCCTTTAGAGCCTCCTTTTCTAACGGCGTCAGTTGCTCTGTGGGCTCGGAATTTGCAGCAAAGCGAACGGCGGCGGCCTCGAGCGATTTATCTCTTTGCTCCATGAGTCCACCTAGTTCCATCAACCCCCTTATTGGCAAATCTAGGGACTTGGCTAACATAAACAGGACTCTTGGCTCAGGATCTGTCATACGGCCTTGCTCGATCGCCAGCACTTCCGTCAAATCAAGTTGAGCTTCTTCCGCAATAGCAGAGACGGACATCCCCTTCTCGCGTCGAGCCAGTTCAACAAGCCTGCCAAGGACGAGCAAATCATTAGCAGGATGCTTGCGTGTAGTCTGTTGTTCATCTACCATGCGAATGTACAGTCCTCCAGCAGAGACGCACGCATACTCCTCGTCCATAGCCATTTTGCTGAGCCAAGCTTTATCGTTATTCATTTGTATTGACATTGGAACCTCCTTCTAGGAAAGCTGCCGCAGCATCTCGTGTCAGTTCGAATAGATTCATGCCACGGTATGCCATTCCTTCTACACAGACCATTCCGCACTTTCGATAGAACCCTTCTGCTTGGGGTAACGCGTAGAGCCCTACACGGCCCTTGAAATCTTCCGACATGCTCAATCGGATTGCAGCCTCAATGAGCCGCACGCCGATCCTCCCATAACGAGGTTCATCAACCATGTTCCTCAAGTTCCAGGGCGCTGACTCTAAGAATACCACATACACGAGTGGTTTGCCTGCGTCAGGTTCAAGGTGCGCGACGTGCATCGACAGGTCCACAATCGCTAGTCCTTGCCATTCTCCATTCAACTCAATCCCATAGCACCGGAGGGCCAAAGGGTCGCCCTCAAGACACTTTGACTTGAGCGCCCAATCCCAATGAACATGTTGAGGTGACTTGCGAGCGATCTCTGACTTCGGGACGCCTGCAGCAAGTAGCCGTTGCGTCACAGCAATTCGATGCGGCTTCCACTGTTGCTCCGCCTCAATAAGTTGATGTGTCTTCACCTCTTCGTGGAACACTGCTTGCACGAAGTCGCCACTCGTTCTGTCGAGTATCAAGATTCCTTGTGGCATCACAGCACCAGTAGTTCGCTCTTCATCTTTTCCACTTCGTCTTCGAAATAGAGCTTTTCTCCTCGATCCAAACGGATCTCAACCATTTGATAGAGACGAAGAGCTTGGCGAATGATCGCCGTCTTTGAAAGATCTTTCTTTTCAGCGAGTTGCCCCAGGACCGCCATTTCCTGGTTCGTCAGATTCAAAGTCATTGTCTTCTTTGCTGCCACAGGCAACCTCCTTTCCAATAATGTACCATATACGGCTGTTTAGTCAACGTGTTTTAATTAAAATGTAGCCATATTTTGCACCGTGCGACGTATCTCCTTTTCTAATAACCACTTACGCATTGGACTTTTTCTGGCAAGCCCTGCTGTATTACGTGGAATCCCAGGGATAGCATACAGATTTCCGCGGGGGGGGGCCCGGGTGGGGGCCCGGGGTCACATCTTGAATTATGGGGGGCCGGGGTCACATCTTGGCCGGGGTCACATCTTGAATTATGGGGGGCTGGGGTCCATCTTGAATTATAAATTATTGCTCTGGAGAATTCGTTTCGCGCGGGTTGAGAATCTGCCCTACAATTCCCTTTGCGTCCTCGGCGTCCTCTGCGGTTAGTCCTTCTGTTCTTCCTGTCGTTCGAGTTCTTCGCGGAGTTCGGGGAAGTTGAGGCGGGCGAATTGGCCGTGTAGTTGGAGGGCGAGGCGGTCGCGGGCCCTGGCGGCTTCTACCTCGTCGGTGAAGGAACCGCCATAGTGGTCCTTTCGCTCGTGGGTAACGATGACCTCCCACTTGTCGCGATGAGGATAGACGCCAATGAACCGGGATTTGCCGTCTGAATGTTTGCAACTGTTTCGAGAGTTCTCCGCTTGCGTGCAGATGCGCAGGTTGCAGCGCCGGTTATCGAGCCCGTTGCCGTTGATGTGGTCCACGACCATGCCCTCGGGCGGGTTCATGATCTCGCGATGCATGAGCACCCCGCCCTTGCCCCTGCTCCGCCGCGCATAGAACGTCCCGGAGCGTGGCGAAGGTGTCACGTGCCACTTGTACCGGCTGAGCCATTCGTAGTCTTCGGCGTCGACGATGGCGTGCAGGCCGCGGGTCAGGGGGATGTAGCGGATGCTGTCGTCGGGCGGCTCCGGCGGCTCGGTTCGGTAGGGCCGGGCCCGGAAGTTGCGGCAGGGCCGGCTCGGAACCGGACGCCACTGCCCCGGCGTGTCCACGTGATTGACACACTGTCCGATGACCGGGAACCCCGACAACAGCGTCCGCGCCCACAGGACCAGGTTCGTCACACAGAACATACAGTGGTAGCAATTGCGCGGCGGCAGTTGCGCCGTCCGTTTCGTCTGCTCCCGGGCCGGGACCGGCCGGGCCATTGGCGAACTCGACTCTTCTGTTTTGCGTCTTTTCGTCTCGCGTACCTGTTGCTTCTTCATGGCGTCTCCATCCTTTATCTCAAACCACAAACTCGCAGGTCGCGGCGTCTCGTGCGTTCATAGGAAACGCACCCGCAGCCATCTATTTGTAATTCAATAAACCACTAAGGCGGCGTTGTCAACACAAAAAAATAACAAGAAAACAAAAAAGAAGAATCCCCCTCCGCCCGAAGCGTGTAAGCACCGGTCCTGGAAGGACTAACGCGAATCTGGGGAAATTGCGGCGGCGCAAGAAGATGCTGTGCCGTGTTGCAGCGGTGGCAGGGTCACGCGCCGCCTGGCGATGGTTTGTCCGGACCGGCGCATCCCCATCGCCAGGGCCTGCGGCCTTGACGCTGCCACTGCTGATCTATCGTGTTTCGCGTGCCTTCTCTCAGATCCAGCCCATGTCGTCGCGGGGGGCCAGGCGTCTCATGAAGAGGCTCTTGTCGGCCTCCTCGTCGTTCGTGATTTTCATGTTCTCGGCGTCCCAAAGCAGCTTGCGGCCCGGATGCAGCAGCGCGACATCGCCGAGGACGATGATTTCGGACAGCGGTCCGGCGTACTCGAACGGTGACATCGCAGTGTCCTCGCCCTTGCAGGCCAGCGTCCAGTTGTCGAAGTGCGTCCGGCCCTTGCAGCGGAAGGCCACCTCGGGCGGCCGGGGCGTCTCTTTCATGACGCTCTCGGGAATGATCCGCGCGCCCTGGCTGTGGCTGCCGGCCATGATCGAGGCGTTCTCGCCCACCATGACCGAGCCGCTGGTGATCTCCCGGCGCCCGGGCTCTAAGTGCTTCGGACGGGGGAACTCGATGTCGGCGCCTAAGTAGTATTTCAACGTCACCGGGGGCATGTCGCCGCGCGGGCCGAACTCCCAGGTGATTACGCCCGAGCGGGGAAGCGACCCCGGATAAGCCGGCGTGTTGACGTCCGCCCGCACGCTCAGCGGAATGCGCAGGTCCAGCGCGTAGTAGGCCGGATCGAAGATGTGAGCCGCCATGTCGCCCACGGCGCCGCTGAAGTGGCTGTAGCGAATCCACTCGCGATTCATGTAGCTGGTGCTGAACGGAATCTTCTCGGCCCGGTTCAGGTACAGGTCCCAATCCAGCGTATCGGGCACGACGCTGCCCTTCACAACCGGCTTGTCGATCCAGTAGTTCTTCCGCGAATACGCAATCACCTCCCGGATAGGCCCGACCGACCCCGCCTGGCCCCAGTCCCGCAGCATGGCCGAGCTTTCGCTCGAATGCCCCTGATGGCCCATCTGCGTCACCACCTTCGGCTGTTTCTTCGCCTCTTCGACCAGCATGCGTACTTCGTTGACCGTGTGACACAGCGGCTTCTGGCAGTAGACGTGCTTGCCCCGCCGGATCGCGTACGTGGAAATCGTGTAGTGGTTGTGCTCCGGCGTCGCGACCAAAACCGCGTCGATCTCCTTGCCGATCTTGTCGAACATCACCCGGTAATCGGTCCAGAGCTTGATCCCGTGCAGACTCTCGCGATTGGCAATGTGCCGTTTGTGCCAAGCCTCATCCACGTCGCACAGGGCGATCACGTTGTTGCTCCGCGTCAGGTATTCCGCGTTGCCCGAGCCCTGGCTGCCCACGCCGATGCAGGCGATATTGAGCTTGCTGTTGGGCGAGGGGCCGGCTTTGAGGATGTTGAACGGCGCCGCTCCGATAGCTGATGCGGCCAGAGTGCCTTTGAGGAAATCGCGGCGATTGATCGACTTCATGCCTTGTGCCTCCACCTTCAATCAGACTTCAATACGTGCTGTTGCCAAAGCGGTAGCAGTACACAAATCACAGCCTAACGCAAAACAAGCTCCGCTGCAAGCGCGCTGTCGGCGCGATCCCCGGGGCCCTGCTGCCAGGAGAGTGGAGCACGGAACGCCTTTAGCCGCCCTCACGCGGAGAATGAAATGAGTATGGTGTCCCCGGATTCGATTGTTTTCGTTTTGGACTACATCTTTTTTCTGAAGATGCCTTGGGGCAGGCGGCTTCGACGATGCATCAGTCTGATATACGTGGATTAGTTCGACGCCGTCGAACCAGAGCCGACAGGGATATGCTTCGTCGGGAGCGGTGCGTTCTACGGACGTGAATACAGGACCAGGGTCGCTGCTCACATAGGGTGGCCGCCTGTCGCTCCTGTCGTGCCTGCGCCCAAA
>CAYPZL010000183.1:0-10938 GCA_964415045.1 uncultured Pirellulales bacterium
ATAGAGACCGAGGACGCTGCTGCCTTCGCTGATGCCGACGATGTTCACCTGGATGTGATCACCGG
Source organism: uncultured Pirellulales bacterium (assembly GCA_964415045.1). Classification (GTDB taxonomy): domain Bacteria; phylum Planctomycetota; class Phycisphaerae; order Sedimentisphaerales; family Anaerobacaceae; genus CAYPZL01. The sequence goes on from CAYPZL010000183.1 coordinate 66, forward strand.
CCACAATCGGATTCTCCGGATCGAGGCTGCTGACGGTGAACGTATACCAGCCGGGATCGGGAGCGTACACTTCCATCGTCGATTGGCCGGCCGTGTCGCCGGCGGCGGTAAATACCGGGTCGCCATCGTAGTCGGCCACCGCCTGATCGGTGATTTGCAGCCAGCCGGAATACGCACCGTCGTCACTGTTGTTGACCAGGATGCTAATGGAGTCGCCGATATTGATCGGGTCGGTGGGGACATCCACCAGCGTCAAGGCGGCGTTCGCCCCGGAAGCCACTGCCAAAACCAGCGTCAAAACCACTAACTTTTTCATCATCTTACTCCTTCCGTTTACCAACGCGCCGTACGATCATCCGGCGCGAACATGCTCCCTACGGTTCCAGGGTCCCGCCGCAATCGCCGGGGATACCAGGACCTTCCGGGCCCTCTTTGACCAGCCAATTGGCGATCAGGACGTTCAGATCGGTGGGGCCGACGCGATAGAAACCGGTCTTCTCGCTGCCGTCGAGGTCGCGAGCAAAGTCGGCGCAGATGCCGTTCTCGATCGAGTCGATGCCGAGACCGTCCGGGGCCTCCTTGACTTGCCAGGCGGCAATCAGGACATTGAGATCGGCCGTTCCCACGTAGTGGAACCCGGTCTTGTCACTACCCTCGGCCTTGCCGTCGGCGTCACCGTGACACTGTCGCGGATACGCCCAGCAGGCGGGCTTGCCGACCGCGACCCACTCGTCGTAGTCCGGATGCCCCGGGGGCAGCAGGTCCGGGTCGCCGCCGACCGCGATTTCGGTCGCCTGGGCCAGGTCCACCGTGGCCGCGACCTCGGGATTGGTGAGGACGACTCCGCCGCGCGCCTCATTGAGCGTCACCGTTAGATCGGATTCGCCGCTGAGAGTCAGCTTGCAGAGCAGGCCGCTGTTGGGCGGGGCATTCGGCGAGCTGTCGTCGGTGGGGTAGTACAGGGCGCCCATCTCGATCGTGATGCCGGTGGTGCCCAGTCCGCCCAGTGCGCCGGGATCGCAGGGATCGGCCACGGGCGTGTAGTCGTTCACGTCCCAGTCGGCGACCTCGCCGGTGTCGGCGTCCACGGTGATGTAGCGGCCGAAGTTGGCGGGGAAGATTCCGTAGCCCGGGTTGTCCGCGGTGCTCTCGCCGCGAATGAAGCCGGAGATGCCATCGATGGTCGCCGGATTCGAAGTGATGTCCAGCGCGAAGGCCCTGACCTTCTCCCCGTCAGTTTCGTACTTGATGGCCGCCATATCTCCATCCGGTTCGACGATGATTCGCACCGCCGCCATCGCCGGAGCGGCCAGCAGAAGCATTGCCAGAATCAAGCTTAGCTTCTTCATGGTACAACCTTCCTTTCTTCTCTTCTTCGCAGAGCTACACACTCTGCCCTATCTTGGTTTTGATCTTGATTCCTGCTGGTGTTGTGACGGAATCGCACGGCGTCGGCGCCGTCATGGCGCAGCGCATGCGATATACAACACCCGACTTACAGGAAAAGCCGGTGAGAGAATACTCTACCTTCCTTCTTCTCCTCCTTTCCCGCCCAAGGGCGAAAACACGTCCCGTAATGCAACAGGTGCCGGGCCGGAAACACCCGGCTTCACCTGTAAAGTACCAGAAATTGCTGTCGAAATCAAGCTGAAAAGCAAAAAATCGCTGTTTCCGCAAAGATTCCGGCGAAGCTTGCGGCGGCGGGGAAACCTGCCTTCTCGCAGGCGGGAAATCCGCCTCGTAGCAGCCGTCTCGCGGTGACTCTCGTTGCCCGATTCCGCCAAAATGGCAAAAAATCAACAAAAACCGGCCTCCGGCACGAAAAGACTCAGGGCAGGCCGCGCCGAACCGGGTGACGGAGGCTCCCGAGCCTGACTTTTCGAGGCCGGGCCGCCCGTGGAGCCGTTTCTCGGCCCGTATTTGCGGCGCCGGTGCGATTGCTGTGTATACGTTCGTTTGTAGCTTTGTTATTCTCTGAGCATGCGTAATTTCTTAAAAGGGCGACTGTTACTGGTGCGAGTGTGCCTCCTGGCGACCGTTCTGGTCCTTGTAGGGATCGGGATCGCGACGATCTACGCGGTCGGCAACCCGGCGGATCGCAGCCCGGGAAGCGACGTGGCCCAATACGCGGGCCAGTGGAAGAAGCAAGTGGTTTTTGCCGTCGTGGCGCTGGCTGGCTTCGTGGCGGCCAACCTGGTTAACTACCGTCGGCTGGGGGCGGTCAGCCACTGGATGTACGCCGGGGTACTGGTGTTGCTGGTCTTGCTTCTGGTCAGCCGGCACGTCGTGCCCCTGCCGTTTGCCCCGGTCAGCAACAACGCTCACCGCTGGATCGTGATCCATCCCAGGCTGCCCTGGGTCCAGCCCTCGGAGTTCTGCAAGCTCGCCTACATCCTGGCTCTGGCCTGGTATCTGCGGTATCGCAGCAACTACCGCAGCTTGAAGGCTCTGCTGGGCCCCTTTGCGGTGACCCTGTTGCCGATGGTGTTGATCCTGCTGGAGCCGGATCTGGGCACGGTGATGCTAATGCTGCCGGTGTTCTTCGCAATGCTGCTGGTGGCCGGCGCCCGGATCAAGCATCTGGTGCTGATCCTGCTGCTGGCGATTCTGGTAAGCCCGGTCTTCTGGCTCAAAATGCAGCCGTACCAGCGCAGGCGTATCAGCAGCGTGCTCTTGCAAAGCGACTGGATTCGGGCCCGGATCATAGAGAAGCCGACGGTGAGTCGAATCCTTGTGGGCCGTCGGTTCAACGAGCGTATGTGGCGCCGGGACTGGGGGTACCAGATAATCCGGTCGAAGCTGGCGGTGGCCTCCGGCGGCCTGACGGGTTCCGGGTTTGGCCGAGGCCCCTTCATCAAGTACGATGATTTTCTACCGGAGCGCCACAACGATTTCATCTTTTCCGTGATTGCGCATCAGTGGGGCTTTTTGGGCAGTCTGGGTTTGTTGGGTCTCTACGTCCTGCTGGTCGCGTGCGGCCTGGAGATTGCCGTGCATAACACCGATCCTTTCGCCCGGCTCCTGGCGATCGGGATTATCGCGATGTTCGTGGTTGAGGTCGTGGTCAATGTCGGCATGACGCTGGGCCTGATGCCCATCACGGGCCTGACGTTGCCGTTCGTCAGTTACGGCGGCTCCAGTCTGCTCGTAAACGTGATGGCGGTGGGTTTGCTGAACAACGTCGGACGGTGCCGGCCGTTTACGGTCGCGCCGCGGCGCTGACTTTCGCAAAGAAATACGAAATTTCGTTTTCGCAAGAGGACGCGTTTGATCAAAGGCTTTCGACAAATCGCAGTGCTGACGACACTGAGTCGCATTCTCGGAATGTTGCGTGACATGACCTTCGCCTTCTTCCTGGGGCGGACGGGGTTGATGGACATTTGGGTGATTGCGTTCAAGATTCCCAATCTGTCCCGGCGAATTTTTGGGGAGGGGGCGCTGTCCTCGTCGTTCATTCCCGTGTACATCGAGCAGTTGAAGAGTGACGCTGCCGGAGCCCGGCGGCTGGGCGGAACGGTGGTGGCGGTGTTGCTCGTTCTTCTTAGCAGCGCGGTGACACTTGCGATGGTCGGCCTGGCGTTGTACTGCTGGCTGGTTCGGCCGCTTCCGGAAACGGAATTGATGCTCGTGCTGGCCGCGGTGATGCTGCCCTACACGGTGCTGATCTGCACGGTGGCGGCCCTGGCGGGGATTTTGCAGTCGCACGGCCATTTCGCCGCGCCCGCGGCGGCGCCGGTCCTGCTGAACGTCGTGATCATCACTTCGCTGCTGCTGAGCGGCTGGGGCCTGGGCTGGGCGCCGGGAGAGCAGGTTGGCTTCGTGGCCGTCGGTGTGCTGGCGGCCGGCCTGCTGCAATTGGGCCTGCAAATGCTGGCGCTGCGGCGTGTAGGTTTCGATCTGCACCTGTGCTGGGACACGCACGCCGAGCCGTTCAAGAGAGTCATCACGCTCATGGCTCCCATGGTGTTGGGGCTCACGGTCACCCAGATCAACACGCTGGCCGACGATGTGATCGCCAAGCTGCTCAGCGGCTCGGAGGCCAAGGGCGAGTTCTTCATGCTGCTGGGACACCAGATACGCTACCCCGTGTGGGCCGGCGCCGTATCGAGCCTGTTCTATTCCCAGCGGCTCTACCAGTTTCCGCTTGGCGTGCTGGGCATCTCCCTGGCCACGGCGGTCTTTCCGGTGATGAGCTCCGACGTCGCCCGCGGGGACCTGAAGGCCCTGACGAAGACCGTGGCCCGCGGGATTCGCGCGTCGATTTTCGTGGCGCTGCCGGCCACCGCGGGGTTGTTTCTGGTGGCGCGACCGTTGGTCTCGGCCATCTTCGAGCAGGGCCGCTTCACCGCGGACGACACGCCCATGGTGGCGATGCCGTTACTTTTCTACGCCATCGGTCTGTCGGGCTATTTCATGCAGCAGATCACGACGCGGGCGTTCTACTCGATGCAGGATCCGGGGACGCCGTGTCGCAGCGCGATCCTGGCGGTCTGCGTGAACGTGGTTTTGAACCTGGTGCTGATCTGGCCGCTGGGGACCGGCGGCCTGGCGGTTGCGACGGCCGCGTGCTCCTATTTGCAGGTGGCCGTTCTGTCCCACGCACTGCACCGTCGGCTGGGGCAGTCGGTGCTGGAAGGGGCCCTCGCCACTTTCGGCAAGACGCTGCTGGCGACACTGGTCATGGTGGCCGGCGGGGGGGGCGTTCTCTGGTTCATGCGCGGGTACGCCCCGTCGCGGCTGGCCAATGTCGCGCGCCTGGGCGTGGTGGTCCCGGTCGCAGCTTTGGTGTATCTGACCGCTTCCAGGATGCTCCGCATCGAGTCGCTGGCCCTGCTGACCGGCGGGCGAAAGCGGGACAAGCTGTAATGCACGCTCCATTCTTTGTCGCGGCGCCGCTGCGGAGGCTCTACGCGGTGGGGCGCGAAATACGGCCGGCCGGGGCGAGATGCCTCGGTGCCGACGCGCAAAGCCCGCGTTTATGGGACGGCTCCGGCGGCAAAGCAATGGAAATCTGCCGGCCTTGTGGCGATAATATCTAAAGCATCCGAGGAGGTTGCCCGAAATAGGAGAATACACGGCTCTTCTCGTGAGTTTAAGGAGAAACGCATGCTCGAGGACAGGTTGGTTGCAGCGGTGCTGGCGACGGTCCTGCTTGCTGCGCCGACGTGGGGACAGGCAGACCGGACGCGCCGAGCTTCTGCGCCCGGCGCCGGCCGTCCCGGGCCGGTGTCGCGCGAGGTCCTTTCCTCAGCCGCGGTGGCCCAGCGTTTCTATGAGGTCGCGCGGGAGAGGGTCAATCATGGCGATCTTTCGGCCGCCGAGGCCGATCAGGCCATCATCCTTCTGACCGCGGCCCGGAACCTGGACCCCGGGGCCGAGGGCATCGAGCCGGTGTTGCTCAAGGCAGCCACGCAGCACGCCGGGAAGGATTACTCCGACCAGGTTGTCCTGTGGCTGCGCCGCTATGTGGACGAGTCGGCCGACCAGATCGTGGTGGCCGAGGCGATCCGGTATCTTCTGGACCGCCTCAACACGCGTGAGCAGCGCAAGAAGCTCCTGGAAGAGCTGGCGGCGAAGATCGGCAACAAGAATCCGGCCATCGATTCGGAGCTGGCCTTGCGGCTGGGCCTGCTTATGCAGGAGAAGGCCGACTTCGAGGGCGCCAAGTTCTATCTCGTCCAGGCGTATACGGACAACAAGTTCAACAAGCGCGCCTTCGCCCGGCTGGCGGAGCTGGCGCCGGCCGAGATCGGTCCCTCGGTCTACCTGGAGCATCTGCGTCTGGCGATGCGCGAAGACCCGCTCGATCCCGACGCGGTCCTGAATTTCGCCCAGTACGCCGAGCGACTGCAGCTCTACGACGTGGCTGCCGATTCGTATCGCTACGGCGCGGAGCTGTTTGGCTACCTGTATCCGGGGCAGCCGCTGCCCCCGCACGTCTACCTGCCGTGGGCCGTCAGCAGCTACAATGCCGCCGGCGGGCAGCAGAGCTGCATGCAGATTGCCGAGGCGGTTCGCAACGCCGGGCAATTCGACATTCTGCTTGAGGCCATTGCGGGCCGGGCGGCTGCAAAAGCCGGCGATCTCAAGGAGGCCCAGCGCATATTCCGGCAGGCCGAGCAATTAGCCCAGCAGCTTCTCGATGCCGGACCGCAGCAGACGCAGATCCCCGGGACCATTACCCCCGTGAGGCCGCTGACGCCCAAGCAGTTTGCGTGGTTCTACTGCTTCGCCGACCCGACGCCGCAGAAGGCGCTGGACTGGGCCAACAAGGCGTATTCCGCCGAGCCCAACGTGCCGGCACCGGGGGCCTTGCTGGCCTACGCGCTGAGCATGAACGACCAGTTGGAGTGGGCCAAGCCTTTGCTGGCGTCGTTCGAGCACAATCAAATCGCCGATCTGGTCCAGGCCCGGATTCTCCTGTCGCAGGGCAGCAAAACGGAGGCGGTTGAGACGCTACGCCGGGCCATCGCCAAGGATCCGGGTTCCCTGGCGGCCGAACGGGCCCGGGAGATGCTCGGCGAGCTGGGGATTCCGTACGTTCCGCCCGTCGATCCGGCGGTTCTGAGGACGTATCTTTCCGAGAGCGTGGGCCGAACGATCGTTCCTGCGTTTACGCCGCCCAACGAGATGATCGATGTTCAGTTTACGCTCCGCGGCAAGGAGTTCCCTTACGGCGAGGATATTTCCGGGACCGTGGCGATTCGCAATCAGGGCGCCGAGCCTCTGGTCCTCACGGACAGCGGCCTGTTCCGGGGCCGGATCCGCGTCGATGCGCGCATCAGCGGCGACATCGAGCGGGAGATCCCCGATGTGGTTTCGCGAACGATTCGCACCGCCTTGACCGTGCCGCCGGGACGCAGCGTCGTCAGTCCGCTCACCCTCTCCACCGGTTCGCTTCGCCAGGTTTTGATGACGTACCCGCAGGCTTCGCTCGATATCGAGTTCGTGCTGTACCTGGACCCGGTGACGACGGAGGACGGCGCCGTGAGCAATCGCCTGGTCGATCTCCAGCCCGCGGTCGTTTCGGTCACGCGCCCGGGTGTGGAGTTGACCGCCGGTTTTGTCCGGAGCCGATTCAATTCCATCTCATCGGGGCAGCCGGGGCACAAGATTCGTATCGCCCAACTCTTCACGGGATTGCTGAAAGAGCAGCAGGCTATGACCGAGCACGGCGGGGCTCTCTACCCGTATCGATACGCCGACTGGCTGCCAAACCTGCTGCGCTCGGCTTTCCTGAGCGACGCCGGGCTCCTCCTGGGGCCGGGCCGGGACGATTGGGTGGTCAAGACCAGTGCGATGGTCGATCTGCTCGCGCTGCCCATCGACCAGACGCTGGCGACCGCCGTGGCCAAGAACCTCAATCATCCGCAGTGGCCCGTGCGATTGATGGCCCTGTATCTGTTGGCAAAGAACGCCGACGGCAATTTTGGCGCCGTACTGGACTGGGCGGCCCAGAATGACACCAACCCGTTGGTTCGCAGCATGGCGATGGCTCTGAACGCGGATTCCTCTTCGTTGGCCGCTCGCTGACCGAGCGGGGGCCCCCGATCCCGCCGATGTCTCCCGGATCCCGTTTGTCTCGGCCGAGCCGGGCATGTCGCCGGGAACCGATCCGGCCCGGGGACCGTAGAGACTACAAAACCGTCACCGGCCCGTGGGCCGGACCGGCGCTGCGGTGCCCAGGAAAGCAAAATCCGCGCGGCGGCCCCGTGAATTTGAAAATTTTGGGTTGTAATTGAGGCCCAATTGGTTAATATGCCGTATTTTCCAGCAACAGTCGTGGTTGTTTTGAAAGGATATGTGAATGCCAGCCGAAGTGGATAAGGAAAAGTGCACCGGTTGTGAGAGTTGCGTCAGCGAATGCCCCAGCAGTGCGATCAGCATGGCTGACGGCAAGGCAGAGGTGAACCCGGACGCCTGCATTGACTGCGGCGTTTGCGTCGACGCCTGCCCCGTCGAGGCAATCAGCCTGTAACCGGCTATGGTGGCCCCATCGTCTAGGCAGGTCTAGGACACCGGGTTTTCAACCCGGCAACAGGGGTTCGAATCCCCTTGGGGCTAAGTTGTTTCAGGGCAAGTACTTAGCTGCTTGCCCCTTCTTTTTCCTCTCTTGATTCGCCTCCAACGGTCCTCGGCCGGCATGTCCTCGCGGCAGGGCAGCGGTCCGGCCCGAATTGGGTTCGTTTGAAATCCTGCGCCCCCGCAACGTGGAATCCCACTCTGCAATCTCCAATCCCCAATAGCACGCCGACCGGCCCGGCCGGGAGAAACCGGGCAAAACTGGCTTCGTTTTCGCCGCCCAGCCCCTGTTTCTGGCCCAAAAACCGCCGAAATTGGGTTCGTTTGGCGCGCCGCCCGGCCGAAATTGGGTTTGTTTTGCGTTTGCCGTGTTTCGATCATTCGGATTTCACGTTTTGTTTAGGATTTCGAGCTTAGGATTTCGGATTTCCCGGGCCCCCCGGGCTCCAGGCCAATTGGGTTTGTTTGGCGCGCTGGGGTCTGTTTGGGTTCTTGGCATTTCGAGCTTGTTTCGGGTTTCGAGCTTGGGATTTCCCGGGGCCACCCGGCGCCGGGGGAATTGGGTTCGTTTGGCGCAACGAGGCAAAGGCCCCGACTGAACCCGCCCTTATGCCCACGGTGCCGGCAGGCGTTCAGGGATGTCTCGGTCTTCCTGCCGCTGATGAGGATGTGTACTCCGCTGCCCATCATGCGTTCCTTGCGACTCGCCAACTATGAGCAATCGCATTCGTTCTCTATGTATCATATCATGCCCGGGTGCGCCGTCAAGAAGAAGATCCGGCCCCCGGCAGATTGGCGGGGGAGAAGATGCGCAGAAGAGCAGCCGAACGGCTACAGTCCCCGCCTGGTGAGGAAGGGCCGGCGGCTCCGTTGTCCGCCAGCCCTTGTCTGCGTAGGCGCCCCATCGCGCCGGGGTGCCCGCCCGGTCGTGGGGCGGCCACAGGGGGCTACTCCTACGGTTTGACAGCGCGCCTGTAGATGCGGAGGTCGTCGATTTGGCCGGAGAAGAAGCGGTTGGCGGTGGCTCCGGCACCGATGATCAGGCCGGCATTGGGTATTGCCAGTTCTCCTTGTTCGTCCCGGGCGACCTCTTGCTCATCGACCAGCAGGATACGGCTGGTGCCGTCCCATACCAGGCCGATACGATGCCACCGCCCGTCGGTGATGACCACATCGGAAAACAGCGGCACACCGTTGCCCGCGATAGAGCCGAGTGCGGTCATCAGGCTGCCGTCGGCCGGATTCGTGTAAAGCCAGTCCGCTGCGCCGCCGGAGATTATGACCTCGTCCGGCGTCCCGCCCTTGACCCAGGCCAGAATGCTGAACGGCCCGGCGCTTAGTTCCGGCACCGGATCGGTCACGATGCAGTCATCGGCGCCGTCGAACGCCAGCGCGCCGCCGAACACGCCGCCGTCCGGCTGCCAGCCCGCATTGCCCATCACCATCGCATCGCAGTCGCCGACACAGTCGTAGGCGACGGCTCCGTCCGTCTCGTCCAGGCCCCAATGCGCGACCAGCGTCGGATCGTTCACATCTTCCTCCAGATACTCGGCTAACATGAACAAATCCTGCTCATCCACAATCCCGTCGCCCCACGCATACGGGCCAATGTCACACACCGAATCCCTTTCCCCCCAATGCTGCGTCAGAACCACCACGTCCTTGCCGTTGACCCTGCCGTCACCGTTGAAGTCAACCATGGGCAAGATGCGGGTCTCCCAGTTCTCCCAAATACCGCCGGAGTTCGTGCTGAAGTAGAATGTGGAACCATCGGGCGATATGCGCGGAATCAAGTCGTGTGCGAAGCCGTTGACTTGGGGCCCAAGGTTTACAGGTGTCTGCCAAGGCTTCGAAAGGGCCTCTCGTCTTGTCATCCAGATGTCAGCACTGCCATACCCTCCCGGTCGCGGTGCACTGGATCCTGATGGAGCACCGCAGAAGAAGAGCAATCGTCCATCAGGCGAAACGCTGTGGACCGCCTCAAAGTACACACTGTTTACCACGGAGCCGAGATTCTCCGGCTCGCCCCAGGCGCTGTCGGTTCTGACACGGCGAGTCACGTAGACATCACAAGACCCGTATCCACCAGCCCTTGTTGACGCGAAGTACAACTCCAGGCCACCCGCCAACATCCAGGGGCAATAGTCGTGAGCGGAGCTGTTAATCCGTGGCCCTATATTCACAGCCTGACCCCATGGACTGTCCCTTGTCGGCCGGGTCGCTACATAGATGTCTTGGCCTCCGTACCCTCCAGTTCGCGTGGAGGTGAACAGGAGCGTAAGTCCATCGGCAGAGATCGAGATGCCGTTTTCCCTGTAGGAAGTGTTGAGGATCTGCCCCAGATTCTCCGGCGCGCCCCAGTCCTCGGTGCCTGAGCTGCGCTGCAACACCCAGATGTCGAAGCTCCCCTGGCCTCCAGGCCGGTCCGACTCGATGTACATTTCTAACTCGTCGCTGGAGAGACAGTTGATGGACTCATGAGCTGGGTCGAGGAGGGGGACCGTCTGTCGAAGGTTTACTGGCGTCTCGAAATCAAAGTCTGCACGCACCGGCTGCATGTCGAGACCTGGGAACAGACAAAGTGTGAGTAGTGACGTTAAGAACATGCGGATTTCAAATGGTTTCATGGTGGACCTTCCCTTCTGCCCGAAGGCAATGGATGCTCTGATGATTCCATTGTCACGTCTTCCAACAGAGAAGACGAGTCGATGGGGAACTGTCTCGGTCCTGACAGGTTTCAGGACCGTTGGTGTGCCGAAGCGAAGCCGGGAGAACCATCCCCGGCCAAGGATGGCAGCGTACCGGCTCATGTCGGCATGGACATTGTCCTCATCACGAAGGTATTTGAACT
>CAYPZL010000184.1:0-10879 GCA_964415045.1 uncultured Pirellulales bacterium
TCCGCTCCAGGACAAATATCGGCAACGCGGACCAATTTACTCGAATCTACTTAGCGCTTACCGTTGCGAAATCTATGCTGAGAGGCAACAGCCTCTCCACGGCAGGGCAGCCGCATTCGAACAGACTCCGTCCCCGTCGGTTACCACCCTGGTGGCAACTTAGCTCAATCCGGCCCCATCTCACGCGACTTAACAGCCACTTAGTCAGTGGTTGGAACGGAGTCCCTTGCTGCCTCCGCGCATGCCGCCAAACTGCCTATGAACGAAGGCTCAACACAACCATTGTTATCGTCCCTCAGGGTGTTAACAATTAGGCTTTTCGGATCAAAATGCGCGATCGCAGGAGCAAAAGGGGCATTCTCCACAATAATACCCTGTAGGACAACTTCATTCTAAGCACGCCTACCCCCTCAGGCCACTGATTCAATAAACCCCTGCGTCTCTATATAGCCCTTCAAACCGTTCGCCATTCACACGGGCACCCCATACCCATCCGTGCAACCATTATTCATGCCTTGTGAACCGACAAAGGTCAAGTCCAACCACTCAAAATACCGCCTCGTTCAGTTTCTTCCATTTTGTGCGTCCCATAAGAACCAAGACCGACATCTCAGCGTATGCCAGGGTTTTGTCAGAAGCAAGCAAGACGCGCTGACAGCGAAGCCGGTACTACTTTTTGTTGGTTTGGGGAAGGTTTCGTAGATTTAACTTGACAGGATAGCTAAACACACATAAGTTCTTTGGGTGTGGCCCAAGGGGGTAGTATGCATATTTCGCACGTTCGCCAAGAACGATTGTGTAGTACGACAGCGCGACTTATCGCTTTGGACAACCTTCAATCCGCGATTTTCGGCCATAAACGCGGCTTTGTTGCCTCTAATCAGGCTATGTCGCGCTGTCGTAGTAGTCATACGAAAAAGGTGGCTTTGCCATTCCAGACTCTGGTCCTTGTCTTTCTGTGGCTGGGTGTCGTTCAGCTGCCAGCAAGCGCATCCGTCTACTATCTCGATTCAATTGAGGGAAACGATCTCAACTCGGGATCGCAGCAGGAACCATTTCGGACTATCTCTGTGGCCGTGAATGCACTGGAGGCAGGCGACACCTTGTTCGTTCGCGACGGGGACTACCAAGGTATTGAATTTTGGTCCGACTCGAACCACAGCGGCTGGTTTACGATTGAAGCCGACACAGGGCATTCGCCGAGTTTCACCTACGCCAAGATAGGCTACAACATCGGCGCCGGCTACGACAAATATGTTCATCTGAGAGGTTTGTCTTTCAGAGGAGCCACCACCGTATACACAGGTTTAGAAGCGGCCGTCTCCTGTATTAATGCAAACCATGTTCGCATAGAGAAGTGCGACTTCACCGGTCCCGGGGGCTCTAACAACGATACCTGCGCCGTGGCGGTGCATCGCAACTGCAACGAAGTCCGAATTGACCATTGTCACATACACGGCTCAACCGACCATGCCAATGCCTACGGAGACGAGGGCGGCTACGATACTGGAATCTGGTCGGCCGGGGGCAGCACGGACCTGGATATTATCGCCACAGAAGTCACCGATTGCCAGCAAGCCGTGAGCGTGGCAAGCCTCCGTCGCTTGGCAATTGAAGGCTGCAATCTCCACGACAATTACTACGACGGCATCCAAATGCAAGGGGTCAATGATTGCAACGTGTACGATTGCAGCATAATTAACACTGACTTGCCAATTCGGAGCCGGTTTGAGGGATCGTACACTTACTCCGATGCGACGAAGACTATCACCGCAACGGGAGAACCGTTCCTCAACGTGACTGATTCGAATCAACTTCGTGTCTACAACGGCAGTCTGTCTCTCTGGTGCACAATTCACAGCGTGCCGACCGCTAATACTATCGTCGTGAACACTGGATTCGGGCCAAATTTTGATGGGTCCGTTACGCGGATCGACGTTTCCTGCGGCGTACACGCAGACGCCATACAAACATTCAACGGCTACCAAGATTCCAGCGTGTACCAGCCAAACAAGAACATTCGAATCAAGCGGTGTGAGTTGAGAGGCTCTTCTCGACAAATCCTGTGGCTTAATGCCTTAGATGACGACAATCCCCCCCAGGAAGAACCAGGCAGTTACTTGACCGTTGAGAACTGCCTGATCGTGGACCTCACGGGCCGAGGCGGCGATACCGTCGGGTTACACAATTTCCAACATGTTACATGGAATAACAACACGGTAGGCGGAACGTGTGATTGGGGAGATGCCGTCTCGGTGGACGAGTGTTATTCGAACATTTTCTACCTGTGGACGGTTGACATCGCGGGCGGAGCAACCATTGCCAATGAAGATCACAACCTCATGCTGCGTCAGTGGGGAACCGACAAGTGGGGCGGCTATACTCTGGGGCCAAACTCCAGGGAGATCTACGCTGGCGGCAGTAGAGATGAGGATGAGAACTGGGTTGACCTATTCTCGGCTGTGGAGGATGGATCCTTCAGATTCGGCATCATCAATGGTGGGGATTACAGACTTTCTTCCCAAAGTCTTGCTCGCGGTGCCGGTGACCCAGTCAACTCGGCACTAGACGATGTTCGGAACAAGCAGCGGGACGATAGCCCTGATGCCGGGTGCTATGAATATCATGGCCCGGTTATGGCTGACATCAGCGATGTGAGTGTTGAGGAAAATGAAGTCGTGACCTTTTCCGTGACTGCCGTCGATTCCGATCACAACCCCATCATCTATTCGGCAAGTGGACAGCCGTTTGGCCTTGGCGCTACCTTCACCGGGCAGACGTTCAATTGGAATACCAGCGGTGTGCAGGCGGGAACGTACGAGGTGACTTTTGTCGCCAGTGATGGGGAGGAGTATGATTCGCAGGTGGTTACGATTACGGTGCTGGGAGATAATCAGGCGCCGGTGTTGGGGGCGATTGGGGATAAGTCTGCGACTGAGGGGGTTTCTTTGGGGTTTTCGGTTGGTGGGTCCGATGCTGATGGGGATTCTTTGAGTTATTCGGCGAGCGGGGTGCCGAGTGGGGCTTCGTTTTCGGAGACTACAGGGGCATTCTCATGGACGCCTTCGGCTGGGCAGGCCGGGACCTATAATGTAACGTTTTCCGTTACGGATGGCTTGGCTACCGATTCGGAGACGATTACGATTACGGTCCAGAGTGTGGCGTCCACCAATACGCCGCCTGTGCTGGCCTCTATCGGCAGCAAATCGGTCAATGAGGCTGCGTATTTAGGCTTCTCGGTCAGCGCCACTGATGCCGACGGCGATTCAATCACATACTCCGCAGACAATCTGCCGAGCGGAGCCAGCTTCGCGGGGCAGAGCTTTAGCTGGACCCCAACGTCGGCTCAGGTCGGCTCGCACCAGATCACCTTCGTAGCCAGTGACGGCCAGTCGCAGGACTCCGAGACGATCACGGTCAACGTCGTGAGCATCGGCCTGGACAAGGCCGCGCCGGTAGTGGCGGGACGTTCGCCGGGGGCCGACGCCATCCAGGTGACTCGGAATCATCTCGTGAGGCTTCACGTCACGGACAGCGGTCGAGGGGTGGATGCCGAAACGGTGGTCATTCGGGTGAACAATCAAACGATCTACCAGGGCGGCTCGGAAACGTACACCAGCGCGTACGGCCGCTGCGGTCGCTCGGGCACGAAAAGCGACTATCAGTTCGTCTATCAGCCCAACGAACTCTTTGACTTCGACGAAGTGGTGACCGTAAGCGTCAACGCGGCCGACCTCGAAGGCAACGTCATGACGCCGCATTCTTACTCGTTCGTAACCGAGATGTGGGCCTTCGGGAACAACTGGGCGGTCGGCGGCGACGTCGGCGCCGCCAAGGGCAGTCCGGCCACGGCCAGCAACCCCGCCGGAGACATCTGGGCGGCCTGGCATGCGGGCGCCGAAGGCGACCGGGACATCTATGTCAGCCGGCTCGACGCAGGTGCAGATGCATTCGCCGGCGCCACGCGACTGACCACGAGCCTGATGGACCAGTGCAACCCGGACGTGGCCGTAGGCGCCGACGGCAGCATCTACGTCGTGTGGCAGGACAACGAACGCGGCAACTGGGATATCTTCGTCTCGGTCTCCGCCGACGGCGAGGCCTGGTCTCGCCCCGTCCAGGTGACCGATTCCAACGACAACGAAGTCAATCCCGCCATCGTCGTTGACGGCCAGTCGCCCAACCGCGTCTACATCGCCTGGCAGGACGACCGCAACGGCCATTACGACATCTATGTGGCCAGTTCCGTCAGCGCTTTCGTCAACGACACCGTCTCGCGCGTGACGACAGACGCGGCGGACCAGACCGATCCGGATCTGGCCGTCGATGGGCGAAACGTCGTTACTGTGGTATGGACCGACATGCGGGCCGGGCAGGCGGACCTGTACGCCGCGGCATCCGACAACGGCCCCTGGACCAACGTGCCGCTCGTGACCGCCTCCGGCAACCAGACGGATGCGGCCGTGGCGATCGCACCGGGCGGCTCCGTCCTGCACGTGCTGTGGGTTGACGACCGGGCGGGCAACAGCGACATCTACTATGCACGATCGGAGGCCTTGCCCGACAGTCCGCTCACCGGCAGATCCATCATCGACGACACGTCGTGGGCGCAACAGCTCATGCCTGCCATTGCGTGCGCCGGCGACGACAAGGCCTTCGCCTGCTGGCAGGACTTCCGCCACGCCGTCAACGGCCTCGACTCGGATCTCTTCCTGGCGGAACTGAGATCGGGATCCGCCCACACGAACGTGCTCATCGCCGACGACGGCACAAACGCCAATCAAAGCCAACCGGCCGTGGGCATCGACGCATACGGAAATCCCTATGTCGTGTGGACCGACGACCGGGGCGCGACGGACGAAATTTACTATGCCGCCACCACCTTCGTCAATCCGGTCCCGCTGGACTCCAAGCTCGTAACGAAGGAGGCAGGTGCCACCGTTGGGCCGGATCCGCAGTACATCGACAGTGTCGAAGACGTCTCGATCATCGTGCCGGCCGGTGCGTGCCAAACAGATATGCAAATCACCATCGCGGAGATTCTCAATCCGCAGGCCCTGCCGGTCGAGTGCCTGGGCAGTTTCGATTTGGGGCCCAGCGGTATCGAATTCAATCAACCCGTGACGGTCACGATACCATATCTCTTTGCGGCCGCAGGCAGCTCGGCCGTACCGTACTGGTATGACGGCCTTACGGGAGCTCTGAGCCAGCAGGGCATCACGGACATCAAGAACCTCGTGATCTCCTCGGATCTCAACGCCCTGCAGTTCAAGACAACGCACTTTACGCCGTTCTATCTCGTCGTCAGCGACCCGGAGCCCAGCGCGGCCGTGGGCGGCGGCGGAGGCGGTGGAGGCGGCTGTTCGGTTTCGGCAACCGGCAGCGGCGTACCCCAGGAGCTTCTGTTGCCCTACGCAATTGTGGCTCTCACCATAGCGGTGCTGAGACGCCGAGACAGGAAAAAACGCAGGTCCGTACCGGCGGCAGACTGACAACGGTCAATTCCACACCGATACTGTTGGCCTCATCATGCCGGCTCCTTGCATCCCTTGGAGCCGGCATTTTTTCGTTTCCGATTACGAGGTTGTGTCAGGCCCGGACGATTTTCGAACGTCCCCGCCGCATGTTTGCCGTGGCGTTGCGTGTGTCGATGACGAGCCGAGCGTTCCGCACGATCCAATCGTAGTCGTAGTCGGTGTGATTGGTGGCGATCACCACGACGTCATACCCGCCGAGCATTTTCTCGGAGAGCTTCCTGCTCTTCATCCGAAGATCGTACTCCCGCTGCCTGTGGGTCCGGGGAATGTAGGGATCGTTGTAATCCACGCGGGCCCCCTTGGCCCGAAACCGCTCGATCAGCTCCAGGGAAGGAGATTCACGCACGTCGTCGATGTCGGGCTTGTAGGCCAGGCCCAGGATGAGGATGCGGGCCCCTTTGAGGCTCTTCTTGTGCTCGTTCAAGGCATCGGCCGTCCTCTGCACCACATACTGGGGCATACCGGTATTGATCTCGCCTGCCAGCTCAATGAAGCGGGTGGGCAAGCTGTACTGGCGGGCCTTCCACGTGAGGTAGAACGGATCGATGGGGATGCAGTGGCCGCCCAGGCCCGGCCCGGGATAGAACGGACTGAAGCCAAATGGCTTGGTGCTCGCGGCCCGGATCACCTCCCAGACATCGATCCCCATCCGGTCGAAGAGCATCTTCAACTCGTTTACGAGGGCGATATTGACGCATCGATAGGTATTTTCCAGAATTTTGGCCGCCTCAGCCGTCTCACAGCTATCTACGGGCACGAGCGTTTCGATGGCGTATGTGTAAATTTCGACGGCTCGCTTCAGACTCTTCTTGCCGTAGCCGCCGATCACCTTCGGGATCGTGGCGGTGCGGAAATCCAAGTTGCCTCAACATATGGCGTCCGGCTTGGCGAGCTGCGCCATATTGCTTGTGGCGCGAAATCGGCCCGACTGGACCATTTCAGCCATCGTTTCGCTCGCAAGGTGCTTTATGGGGCTCACACCGCGATTGATCGACGCTACGGCGTTAGTATTGATGTCGAAACCAAGGACTCTCGCACCGCCTTTATAGAACTCGCGTGCCAGCGGCAAGCCCACGTAACCCAGCCCAACAATCCCGACACTGAGAGCCTGGCCCGTCTGTGCCCTTCTCTTGCCTGTCGTCATGATAACCTCCCAAACAGTTCAATAACCGCTCTGTCGGACAAAAATCGAGGCTCGTTCAGGCTGGGACTCGGCATTTCCCCGCTCCGAGACGTTTGAAGGCAGCACTCCCGGGGCCTCTGCAACTGTAATGTGGCCTTTCGTAGCAACGGTTCGCTCGCCTTCGACGGCGGACTCGCAACCGCCCGAAGAGCTTCCCCAAACGCCCCTTAAGCTTGTAAACACTTGTTAGAAATACACTTAGCGACATTCAATCGACTGGGGTGGGTAGCCCTCGTTTTTGGCCTTCTGCAGGTGCCCCAGGCCCATGCGTCACATTGGTGCTGAAGGCGAACGCCGATTCGGCCGACATTGTCTGAGAGCAGGAAAACTGCGGAAAAAGCGTTATAAACTCAGGCCGCGATGGCACTACTTTAACGGACCTATCCATCGGGTATTAGAAACAGGAGTCTTTTGGCAGTCTCGATTCAGAGAGGAGTACACAATGAACGGTCGAATGGTTATACGTCCGAGAAATATCGTTGTTCTCATGGGCGTACTGGGGATGCTTGGCTCCCTGGCGTACGGCGGACCTGTCATCCTGAGCAACGGAGTGCCTGTCACGGGGATATCCGGCGCAGCCGGCAGTGAGCAATTCTATGCAATTGAAGTCCCGGCCGGCCAGGATGAGTTGAAAATCCGCATCTCCGGCGGCACCGGCGACTGTGACCTCTATGTCCGCAAAGACGCCGCGCCCACAACCACAACGTACGATTATCGGCCGTACAAGGTAGGCAATGACGAAACCGTAATCGTGGAAAACCCCGAGGCTGGAACCTGGCACATCATGCTGCAAGCCTACAGCACGTTCTCCGGGCTGACCCTGGTGGCGACCTATTCGGCCGCGACGAGCGAGATTCCGCTCGAGAACGGTGTGCCGGTAACGGACCTGGCCGGAGCCGCCGCCAGCGAGACGTTCTTCACGATCGAAGTCCCCGCCGGGCAGGACAACCTGGAAATCAGTATTTCCGGAGGGACGGGCGACTGTGACTTGTACGTCCGCAAGGACATGCCGCCCACCACGATCGAGTATGACTATCGACCGTACAAGGTCGGCAACAATGAGACCGTCAGCGTCGAGACCCCGGAGGCCGGAACCTGGTACATCATGCTGCGGGGCTACAGCAGCTACTCCGGGCTGACCCTGCAAGCCAGCTATTCCGCAGCCGCAGCAATCACTTTGCTTGCCAACGGAGTCCCCGTAACGGACCTCGCGGCGGCGACAGGCAGTGAACTCCTCTACAGAATCGAAGTCCCCGGCGGGCAGCCCAAGCTGGAGATCAGCATCTCGGGAGGGACCGGCGACTGTGATCTTTACGTGAAGAAGGACGCGGTTCCAACGGTGTCTGACTATGATCACCGCCCGTACCTCTTCGGCAACGACGAGACGGTTACCGTCGACAACCCCGCGGCGGGAACGTGGTACATCATGCTCAGGGCCTACAACGCCTTCACCGGCGTGACGCTCGTGGCCAGCCATGGCGGTGGGGCCGGGTCTGAGCTCCAAAACGGCGTGCCCGTGACCAATCTCGCGGGTGCGGCCAGCAGCGAGAAGATGTACCGCATCGAAGTCCCCAGCGGCCAGCAGAGCCTCGAGATCATGATGTTCGGCGGAACTGGCGACGCGGACCTCTACATCAAGTTCGGCGCCCCGCCGACCGTCTCGGATTACGACTACCGGCCCTTCCTGGCCGGCAACAATGAGACGGTAACGGTCACCAACCCCACGGCCGGAACGTGGTATGTCATGGTCCGGGGTTACAGCGAATACTCCGGTGTGACGCTCAAAGCAACCTATGGCGGCGTCACTACCCTTCTGGACGAAGTGCCGATACTCAACATCTCGGGGGCCCTGGGCACGGAAAAGCTCTACAAAATCGAGGTCCCCAGCGGAATGGATCAGCTTCAGATCCGAACCTCCGGCGGCACGGGCAACTGCAACGTGTATATCAAACGCGGAACGCCGCCCAGCACATCGAATTATGACTGGCGGCTGAATCAACCGGGAAATAATGAGAGCATCAGTATCGGAAGCCCTCAGGGCGGCACCTGGTACGTCATGCTCCAGGCCCAGGAAGCCTATACCGGTGTCACGCTCGAAGCCGATTACTGGGGTACGGGCGAGGTGAAACTGCTCGGCAACGGCGTTCCGGTGCCCAACATCTCCGGCGGTGAGTCGAGCGAGCAGTTCTACAAGATCGAGGTCCCCGCCGGACAGACCGAGCTCGAGATCAAAATCTCCGGCGGCACGGGCGACGCCGATCTGTACGTCAGATACGGGGATCTGCCCACGGTATCGCAGTACGACTACCGCCCGTTCGTCATCGGCAACAACGAGACCGTCACCATCAGCAACCCGACAGCGGGAACGTGGTTCATCATGATCCGGGCCTACCAGACCTTCTCCGGCCTGACGCTGACCGCAACCTACAGCAGCGGCGGTGGAGGCCCCGTGATAACCCTTCTTCAGAACGGGGTCGCCGTTACCGGTATCTCTGACGATGCCTCGGGCGAGAAGTATTACAAGATCGAGGTGCCCGCGGGACAGGCCAAGCTGGAGATAGAGATTTCCGGCAGCACCGGTGACTGCGACCTGTATGTCAGGGAAGGCAGTTTGCCGACCACGACCGAGTGGGACCACCGGCCGTACCTGATGGGCAGCAATGAAGCGGTCTCTATCGACAATCCCGCAGCGGGGACATGGTTCATCATGCTGAGGGGGTATACCGCCTACAGCGGCGTTACCCTGGTGGCCACGTACTTCCCCGTGGTGGATCCGGTTACCGAACTCGACAACGGCGTGCCGGTGCCCGGCCTCTCCGGCGCCACCGGCAGTGAGAAGTTCTACAAGATCAAGGTCCCGACCGGCCAGGACTTCCTGGACATCGAGATCTCGGGCGGCACCGGCGATTGTGACCTCTACGTCAAGAAAGGGGCCCAGCCCACGACGACGAGCTACGATTACAGGCCGTTCCTGATGGGCAACAACGAGAAGGTGGAAATCGACAATCCCGCCGCCGCCACCTGGTACATCATGCTGCGGGCCTACTCCGCCTATTCCGGCGTCACCCTCGTAGCCACCTACGGCCCCGCCGGAAACAACTTCGCCTCCGACCCCAACTGCGTCGCCCTCTGGCGCTTCGAACAAACCCCCAGCGGTAACCTAGACCCCAACGACAGCATCGGCACAAATGCACTGATAAACCACGGCGCGAGCGCCAATACCATAGATTACCTGGAAGGTTCTGCTGCTGCTGAATTCAAAGCAAGTGAATTGGACTATGTGTATATCGAGGACGCAAATCTCAGTCCAGAGTTTCCTCTGCGAAGCAGTGATAAGGAAAAGAGAATATCCTTGTGTTTCTGGTTCCGACTGCGGTCCCTGAAAAGCCAGTATTTGTATACTAAGAGCAGCCAAGCACAGGACAAACGCAGTTTTACTGTCATGGTATCCACAACCGACCAAGTCAATTACCGAGTCAATTTGCGGTTGGGATACGGCAGCGGCACACAACTGCGGCAGTACTGGCACAATGCTCATCTGTCCGCGCAGCAGTGGTATCACTTGGGCATAACCTACGACGATGCCAGCCGATCCTACCGCATCCGATTGTATGACAGTGCGGCTTCCTCTAGAAGCGAGAGACATGGCGCAGCAGTAGATTCTATCTCGGTTGTCGACAGCCCTGTTGTAATTGGCTCTTCTGCAGATATGGAGCATCACATGAATGCTGTACTCGACGAATGTGTGATCTTCAATGACATTCTGACCCCCGATGAGATTGATCAGATCTGCGAAGGAACCTACGGCAAACTGTAGATCCGCCAATGCTCTGTAGGCAGTACACTTTGCCGGATGAGAACGATACGTACCACATTCCCGGTTGACCCGGTACAACCCGGGTCAACCGGGCTGGTTTCTTTATAGCTCCCTTGCCCGACAAGCTGCGCATCGGAGATGTCACGCCCAGCGTCAAGTACCTTTCGCACATTTTGTGATAGTAGTCATGCCAAGCGATGGGTAGAGATCAATCTCTTGTCCCCTGGCCCCCTTAAATGTTGACATATGTCAGGAAGGTAAGGGGGCCGCGCGTTATCGGAAGTCTAAGTACTCAAGTTGACTGACTTTTTCGATTGGTCTGGGGCGTGGGGAACAGGATTG
>CAYPZL010000185.1:0-10861 GCA_964415045.1 uncultured Pirellulales bacterium
AGATTTTTCCTCCCTAAAGTAAGCCTAATCTCCATTTTGCAAAAGTTCAGTTACAGACACAGACGCGCGGGCAAAGCCCGCAGATGAGTGTGGTGTCGCTACTGCCAGGAGCGGATGCGCTCGGCCCGGCTTATGAAACCCGAGGATAAGGAACGGGCGCGGGCCTTGAGCAAGAGCCGGCGGCCCCGCTCGCTGCGCGTGTAGACCAGCTCGACCGGCCCGACGAATTTGCCCCACATCCTGGCGAAGTGCTCGGCCAGTTCCTTGTTCCTGCCGAGGACGCCGGGGACGGCGTGATAGTCCTTGCGCATCAGTGGGCCCAGCGGCGTCTTTCGCACCAGCAGGTACCGGGGATTCTCCAGCGGCGCCAGGACCTCCTGCAGCGCTTCCAGGAAGAGCGATCGCTCGCGCGTGGTGGCGCCTCGAAGCGAGCAGCTCACGAAGCCGTAGTCCAGGCGCTGCGCGACGACCTTGAGCTTCCAGCGGCTCGTCTCGATCAGCTCGGCCTGCAGCAGCGCCCGGGCCAGAGCCTTGCCAATCTGCTTCATGCTCGAGGCCACCGGCGCATGCCGCAGGAAGAGCCACAACGCCTTGAGCAGCTTGGGCATCGCTGCCAGCGCCGCCAGGGCCGATGCGATGGCCGCCAGCAACAGGAATCCTCTCAGTGTCATTCTGTCGGCGTTGTCCTCGGCCGAGCGCATGACCAGCGAGAACGCGAACAAACCCCAGAATCCGCCTTGCCAGAGCAGGGCCAGGATCGTGTTGGTGAAGACGAACTCGCGCGGCAGAACCAGCGGCGAAGCGGCGACCTGCTCGGTCATGCCGTGCCCTTCGGCCGAGCCGAGGGCCTCTTGCCACTCGGCCATGAGCCGGGCCCGGTCGCGGGCCTTGCGGGTCATCACCTCGTTGATGCGGTCGATTCTCGTCTTGTCGAAAGGCGGCTTGCCCAGCCCCAGTCGGGCCAGCCCGCTTTGGATTCTCCCGGTCGTGAACGAGACGCCAACGAACGATTTGAACCGTCGCGTGAGTGTCTCCAGGTCTTCGCTGTTCTTTGGCACACCCTCTTCCTGACACACTAAGTGCCAGATGTTTGCGGTCTTCGAGGGGTCGCTCTCCCGGGTGCGGATCGCTCGGCCGCGCATCTGGTTGGACAGCATGAAGGAGCCGACGAAACTGGCCAGGATCAGCGTGTTGACGCATGGCGCGTCCCAGCCCTCGCCCAGCAGGGAGGCGGTTCCCACCAGGACGGTGACGCCGCCGCGTTGGAACAGGCGGGTGATCAGGCCGACCATCTTGTTCTTGTCCGCCCCGCGAACGGTGGCCTCCGAGAAGCGTTCGTCGTGTGCCAGTGGCTTGCAGACGATCCCGGCAGGATCGAGCCCCATCTCCGTCGCGATGCTGTGGAGCAATTCCTGCGACCGGGCCGGTATCACCGTCAACGTCCCGGTGAGGATGCCGAGCTGCACGGCCTCGGCCTGGCTGCGGCGAATCTGCTCGAAGATGGGCACGACCCCCAGACGTTTGAGAGGCTTCACGTCGTCCGGGTTTTTCGGGAAATCGGTCCGGCGAATGAAGTCGGTCAACACGACCAGACGGACATCTTCTCCACAGCTCTCGCGCTCGACGCGCACGATTTCCTCGATGCTCTTTAGCTTCGAGGCGCTTCGGATCAGAAGCCGCGCGATACGGCCCGTGCTCTCGAGACGAATCTGCCGCCTCTCGGCGGCCCCGATCCGCTTGGCGTCCCGCAGGATGCGCCGGAACAGCTCCTTGTGCTCGTCGAACGATTTCGCCCGGGTGTACAGACAGCCCGTCAGGAGAATTTCGAGCGATGCCTTGTCGAGCTTCGGGCATTGCCTCGCGGACAGGCCGATGATGCCGAGCAGCTTTCGCGGCGGGCGGCCCCGTACGTGATTGAGAAAAGACGCGATGCTGGAATAGAAGCTCGGCTCGGAGAGTATCTCCTCGACGTGGGCCTTCGGCTCTCTCACGCACGGGTGATTTTCCTGGGCGGCGATGAATTCCGCGTCCGCGCAGAGCTGCTTCACAAACGCATCCACATCCTGGCGGAAGGCCCGGATCTCCTCGCGCTCGGCGCGCAGGGGCAGGGACATGTAGACGTAGTCCTGGTGCGGACAGCACCCGCTGCTGGTAGCTGCGCCAGGGTTTGCGAAATTGAATATTGTCAGGGAACGAGTTCATCTTCTCTCAACCGCGAACGAAACGCCAATAGGCGTAGACGGCGACGATCTGAACCAGGACGATTGCCGCAAAGACCATTTTGAAGCGGCGCTTTTGCGTCTTGTGTCGAAACAGCATCTGCCCGGCCAGCGCGCCGGGGCTGCCGCCGAGCAGCGCCGCGGCGTGCAGGACTACCTCTGGGACGCGCGTCCGGCCGACGACGGCTTGCCGCTTGTCGTACCCATAAAACAGCAGCGTCGCGACGTTCACACCGCCCAGGTAGGCATAAAGCGGAGCCAGCCCCAGCCGCCAGAGCACCAGCGCCAGCACCAGCACCAGACCCAGCCCTGAAAAGAGCTTTTTCAAATCGTACCGTGCCATAGCGAGCGAACTTCTCTGCTGATTTCGGTTCGTTCGTGCGTAGCATGTCATTCTGAACGCAGCGTAGCGGAGTGAAGGATCTGGGCTGTGGTGCTGAAACACCTTCCGTTCGGAGGCCAGATCCTTCGCCGACGGCTCAGGATGACAAGGTCTCTCACACGAGCGTTCTTCCTAATCTCTATTCGTCGTTCGGCTCACCAATAGGCCAGGGATTCTGCCGCTTGTCAACACGCAAGTGTCGGTCGTTGTGTGCGCGGAAGTGGCGTCGGGGAATGGGGCGCGGCGGTCAATACGGCTGGGAAGGTCCGCGCGGGATGGGGCTGACATTCAGGCAGGAGGCGACGAAGCGGACGCCGGATTCGGTGTCCGAGGCGAGATTCTCCCATTCGCTTGCGAGGGGACGTTCGACGAGGCGCGTCCAGGTCTTCAGGTCGGCCCCGGTCAGATCGACGATGGGCACGTTCCGGTCCGCCGGGGGTACGGGCCGCTCCGTTTGCATCATTGTGTGGACTCCGATTAGCGCAGCGACAGCCAAACACGCTGCCGCGGCGAGCTTGAGACTGGTTGATATCGGCGCCCTGCGGCGGGGCGGCTCGGCGACTGCGCGGGTGATCTGTTCGGTCATATGCCCCGGGGCCTGCTTGAGAGTTTCCGCTTCCGCTTGCAGGCCGCGACGAACGGTTTTCCAGCCTTGGTAAAAGCATCGGCAGGCGGCGCATCCCGCGATGTGCCGCTTCGTTAGTTCGCCCGGCTCGCGGTCCGAATCGGCCGCGTGCGAAATCATGAATCGACAGAGCCAGCAGGGCATCATACACCTCCCGATCGAATGATGACGAGCGTGTTTCTCTTCTTACGCATTCTCACCGGCCTCGTCTCGATATTCCCGGTTCCAGCGTTTCAACAGGTTGACGCGGGCCCGATACAGCGAGACCTTCACGCTGACCTGGGACCGTCGCATCGTACGGGCGATCTCCTTGACGGACATCTCCTGGCCGTACTTGAGCCAGAGCACCTGGTATTGAAGCTCCGACAGGCCTCGCGCCAGCGTCCACAGGTCGTCGGATCGCTGCCGCTCGTCGACGGTCTCGGCAGGCTCCGCGCGCTCCTGCGGCGCCGGGACAGGCCGCAGTCGCACGCATTTCCTGCGGTGATGACTGACCGCCAGCCTCGCGCCGATGGTGAAAAGCCACGTCGAGAACCGGTATGACTCGCGATAACGCCCGATGTTCTGCCAGGCCTTCACGAAGGTTTCTTGAACCAGGTCTTCGGCGTCATGGTGGTCGGCGGTTCTCTGGCACAGAAAGACCTGGAGCCGGGGCGCAAAACGCCGCACCAGCTCGGCAAAGGAGGCCCGGCAGCCCTGTTTCGCCTGCCGGGCCAGTTCTTCGTCGCTGAGGTTGCCCAGTGTTTCTTTGCTGCGTGCGCCGCCGCAGTCTACGACGTTGCTTCGGATTGTTGCTTCTTCTGTTCCCACTGTTTTTTGAGGAAGTCGAATACCGGTTGTGCCTGGGCCTCGAAGCGGAGGCGCGTCGTCTTGCCCTCGGTGGAGAGCTGAATCTTGCGGACCATCTCCGCCAGGGCCGGTTGGTCCTGGCCGGCCATTGTCGCCATGGCGATGAGCCCCTCGATCATCTGGCCCATGCTCTGTGCCATCTCCTGAGATTTGGCCTCCAGCGCGATTCTGACGAAGACCTTGCCGGCCGTCTCCCCGAGGTGCAGGCGAAGCGCCTCGGTCTGGCGCAGCAGGGCGGCCTGGGGCTCATCACCGGCCATGGCCCCGACGCCCGTGCCCGCGACCTGAAAGAACGCGCCGTTCCCATCCGATGTCACCGCGTCCAGAAGCTCCGCCGCCGCGCCGGCACTCGGGCTGCGCACGGCGTCTACGGCGCGCTTGGTGACGTCGAGGTCGCCGCTCATGACGACCAGATGGCCGTCGCAGAGGCAGCCGTACATCATCTGGTGAGTGGATTCCTCGCCCTTCTTCTCTTCGTGCAGCCAGCGATGGATGGTGACGTCGCCGTGGTCGAACTCGGCGTGCTCGGCGTTCATGCGCACCAAGGCCAGGAGTTTGTCCTGGTCGAACTTCCCGTCGATCAGGACGACGGCTTTCTTGCGGTCCCCGCCCGCGCCGTAGAGCGTGGCATCGCGAACGTCGTCGAGCGGATGGAATCCGAACACCGTCGCGAAGTTCTGCATATCTTCTTCCATGCCCTGTGCGGTCAGCTCGGCCCGGACGAGTTTGCCGATGGCGCTGCGCAGAAAGGCCTCGTGATCGACGTGCACGATCCAGTTGGCGTCGGCGCCGATCTCGTTCTTTGCCAGTGTGCCGGCCCGGAGATTTCCGGCGGCCACGCACAGACCGGCGGTTAGAATCACTATCAACGTTCTCTTGCACATTCTATCGTTCCTTTCACATTCTACCGGATTGCCGGCTTGTTCGTGTGGAAAAAGCAACCTTCGCAACCGGGTGGTCCGGTCGCTCTTGCATCACTCCACCCGCGTATCACTTGCCAATGCAATACAGATGTTTGCGGCCGCGCAGAAAGAGTCTGCCTCCGGATACGGCCGGAGAAGCGCAGAAGATCTCGTCGAGTTTGTTGACCGCGAGGATCTCGAACGTCGGGCCCAGCTTTACGACGTAACATTCGCCGTCCTCCGTTTGGATGTACATCCTGCCGTCGGCGGCCGTCGGCGAGGCCGTAATCGTGTTGCGGACGCCCAACTTCTGCCCTTCGTACACGACCTTGCCCGTTCGGGCTTCATAGCAGCTCAACGTTCCTTTATCCTGGGGCACGTAGAGATAATCGCCCACCGCGATCGGAGAGGTCACGTAGGCGCCGCCTTTGGAGTGCCGCCAAGCTACGCCCTGGCTCCCAGTTTGGCCTTTGGCCGGTGTAATATCGCCCGAGGCCTCCGGACGGACGGCGACGATGGGCCGCCGTGGAAAAAGGTTGTGTCCGGAGGACAGGAACACCAGGTCACGCGTGGCAACCGGGGAAGGAACCGGGATCATCGATCCTCCCGCGCATTCCCAGAGGAGTTTTCCCGTGGCGGCCTCGTATCCTCTCATACGTCGCCTTGCGTTGGTGACAACGGTGGTGCGCCCCGCGGCCTCGAACAGAAAAGGTGTCGCCCACGATGCGCCCTCATTCCGCTCGGTGCGCCATACCGGATCGCCGGTGGTCTTCTCGAACGCGGCAATGTAAGAATCGTCATCGCTGTCGCAATTGACAATGATGGTGTTCCGGAAAAGCACCGGCGAGGCGGCGGTCCCCCAGCCGGCTCGCCCGCGCAGGAGCCCCAGGTCGCGCTGCCAGATCACCTTGCCCTCGAAATCGAGGCAGTACAGGCCCGCCGAGCCAAACGAGGCGAAGACGTGTTGGCCGTCTGTGACGGGTGTTTCGGAAGCATAGGTGTTCTTGGTATGACGACGAGTCTTTGGGTTATGCCGGGCGACGGCTTTGGACCACCGGATATTTCCCTCCTCGGCATCCAGACAGATCACACGATAGTCGTATTCAGATGCGTCCGGTTTCCTGCGGTCGCCTCCCAGGTACACGCCGCCGCGAAACGACTCGACGTTGGGGTCTTCGGCGACGGCGGTGGTGAGAAAGACGCGGTTTCCCCAGACGATCGGGGACGAGTGCCCGGTGCCGGGGATGGGCGTCCTCCACTTCACGCCTTCATTCTCACTCCATTTCAGGGGCAGGTTCTTCTCGGATGAAATGCCCCGGCCGTCACCCCGCCAGCCGGGCCAATTCTCCGCGAAGGCCCTGCTCGAGCTTGCCAGAATCACACAGATCAGTACGATGTGCCATGTGGCATTCAGCTTCCTCGCGAACCGGCGTTTTCTACATGATTTCATAGCCACTACTCCTGCACGTTACGCCTCTGCGTAATAGCGCAGCAGGCCGTTGGATTCCAACGCTTATCACGGTCGATCCGGCCGCCATCTCTTCAGAAACGCCCAAGAATGCGCCGATTCATCGAGAATCCAATATTCCGGTCCTTTTTTTCAAGGCCGCCCGGTCTGTTTTTCCATTGCGTCTCTTATACGCCTTGGTCGCAGGAGAGGTTACATGGCGTTCGGTACCTTCTGCACGCTCCCACGTGAGGTTCGCCGTGACGCGTCAGGCCGGGCAGACTTTGATCCGGGTTTCGCTCGCCGGGCGGATCGAGTATAATACGCGGTTCGTTAATGGAGTCGATCGTCGTAGCGGCACGATTGGGGTATCCGGCGTATGAAACAGATTGGTGTCTTGACCAGCGGCGGGGACTGTCCGGGTCTGAACGCCGCCCTGCGCGGCGTGGTGCGGGCCGGTCAAGAGAGCTTCAACATGCATTTCGTGGGATTTCGCGACGGGTTTCGGGGACTGGTGCACGACCGGACTCTGGAGCTTACGCCGAAAGTTCTCTCCGGGGTCCTCACCGACGGCGGCGCCGACGTGATTCTCATCCCCGAGATTCCGTATGACGTCGAGGTCGTGGCCAGGGCCATCCGCCGGCACACGCGCAGGGGAAAGACGTTCAGCATCGTCGTCGTGGCCGAGGGGGCCATGTCCCAGACACAGGCTCAGACGATCGCCGAGCTGGTCGCCGCCAAGGAGCAGGCCCGCAAGAAGACGGACAAGAAAGCGGCGTCGGAGCAGCTTGACAAATTTCACGAGGAGCACGTGAATCATACCATGGACCTGACCTCGCAGCTCGAGGGGCTCACGGGTCTGGAGTCGCGGCTGACAATCCTGGGTCACTTGCAACGGGGTGGCACGCCCTTCGCGGCCGACCGGGTCCTGGCCACGCGTTTGGGCACGGGTTGCGCCGAGCTGTTGAGCAAGAATGTGTATGGCGTGATGGTCGCGGCCCGCGGAGAGGGCGTCGAGCCCGTGCCGCTGGAAGAAGTTGCGGGCAAGAAGAAGCTCGTGCCGATGGATCATCCCTGGGTCCGGTGCGCCCGTCACGTGGGCACGTGCCTGGGCGATCAGATTTGACAGGAGGACGGAAATGACAGACAGACGAACGACGCGGCGGGATTTTTTGCGGATGGGGACCTCGGCCTTCCTGGCTGGCAGCGCCGGGCGCGCCATGCTCGGTAGACGCGCGTATGCGGCCGAAGCGCCGTCGTCTCGCAAGCTCGGCGGGAGCAGGAACGTGCTCTTTGTTGCGGTCGACGACCTGAATCACTCGTTGGGTTGCTACGGTCATCCGGTCGTCAAGACCCCCAACATCGACCGGCTCGCGCGGCGGGCGATGCGGTTCGACCGGGCCTATTGCCAGTTTCCCGTGTGCAACCCGAGCCGCAGCTCGTTTCTCACGGGACTGCGGCCCGATGCGACCGGCATCCTCGACAACCGCACACCGTTGCGGTCGCGCCTGCCGGACGTCGTGACGCTGCCCCAGTTGTTTCGCGAGTCGGGCTATTTCACCGCGCGCCTGGGTAAGATCTTTCACTCGCCCGGCAAGATGGACGACTCCAAAGCCTGGGACGTCACGTTCGATCCCCGGACCACCGAGGCCGGACGCCGCGGAGAGGGGCGCAATCTGACCGGCGGTGTGGTCAAGTGGTGTCGCTGGCTGGCCGCCGAGGGGACGGACCGGGACCAGCCGGACGGGCAGATCGCCGCCGAGGCGGTGCGACTGCTCGAACGGAAGCGCGACAAGCCCTTTTTCCTCGGCGTGGGCTTCCACAAGCCGCACGACCCGTTCATCGTTCCCAAACGTTACTTCGACATGTACCCGCTGGAGGAACTGACGCCTCCGCGCGATCCGAAGGACGCGACGGAATTGCACCGCCTGGCTATCGGCAGCAGTTGGAAGGAGTCGTTCGACCGTTTCACGGACCGCGAGCGGCGCGAGTTCATGCGGGCCTACTACGCCGGGGTCTCTTTCGTCGATGCGCAGTTGGGTGCGATTCTGGACGCCCTCGACCGGCTGGGACTGGCCGAGGATACCGTCGTGGTGTTCTTCGGAGACCACGGTTATCAACTCGGCGAGCATGGCTGGTGGAACAAGAACACGCTCTACGAGCCCTCCGCGCGGGCGCCGCTGCTGGTAGCAGCGCCGGGTGTGGCGGCT
This sequence comes from uncultured Pirellulales bacterium, assembly GCA_964415045.1. Lineage (GTDB taxonomy): Bacteria > Planctomycetota > Phycisphaerae > Sedimentisphaerales > Anaerobacaceae > CAYPZL01. The sequence goes on from CAYPZL010000185.1 coordinate 8,635, forward strand.
GGCGGGAGCCACTGCGAGCGGTTCGTCGAGTTCGTCGATTTCTACCCGACGCTGGCCGAGCTCTGCGGCCTGGCCGCGCCGGCCGGGCTGCACGGCAAGAGTTTTCAGCCACTGTTGCGCGAGCCGGACCTTCCGTGGAAGCAGGCGGCTTTCACGCAGGTCCAGCGCGGAGCCGTCGCGGGCAAGGCGGTCCGTACGCAGAGGTGGCGCTATATCGAGTGGGATGGCGGCAAGGCCGGCGTGGAACTCTACGACCACGACCACGATCCGGGCGAGCATTACAACCTGGCCGGCGAACCCGCCCACGCCGCGGTGCGACAACGGCTCTCCGAGATGATTCGTACGCTCGGGAGCGGCCAAAAGAAATCATGAGATTAAGAAAGTGAGGGTAGCAATGTCTTTGAATCTCGATCGTCGCCGTTTTTTGCGCCTGATGGGAAGTGCCGTTGCCGGGACGTTTCTTTCGGGAGCCGCCGGACGGAGCCAGTCGCGCCGCCGGCCGAATTTCATTCTCATTTTCGCCGACGACCTCGGCTACGGAGACATCTCGGGCTTCGGGTTCAAGAAGTCGCCGTACGAGACGCCGCACCTGGAGCGCATGGCCGCCGAAGGGGCGCGCCTGACGAGTTTCTACGTACCGACGCCGTACTGCGCGCCGTCGCGGGGGACGATTCTCACCGGTCGCTACCCGTTCCGTCATGGCGTCGTCTTGAATCCCTGTCCCGATGCCGGCATCAACGACGTGGGGCTGCCCGCCTCGGAGCGGACGATTGCCGCGCTGCTGCGCGATGCCGGCTACGCCACCAGTTGCATCGGCAAGTGGCATCTGGGTCACGTCCCGCAGTATCTGCCCCGGCGCCGCGGCTTCGACGAGTATCTGGGCATCCTCTACTCCAACGACATGCGTCCGGTGCAGTTGGTCGAGAACGAGGAGGTCGTGGAATATCCCGTGGTCCAGGCGACGCTGACGAAGCGCTACACGGAGCGGGCGCTGGATTTCGTGGAGCGCTGTCACCGGCTGGACTGCCCGTTCTTCCTGTACCTGCCGCACGCGATGCCCCACAAACCGCTGGCGGCCTCCGATGACTTCTACACGCCCGAGACGCCGGACGATCTGTATGCCGACGTCATCCGCGAGCTGGATTGGTCGGTCGGCCAAATTCTCGAGAAGCTCAAGGCCCTTGGCATCGATGACAATACCATGGTCGTCTTCACCTCCGACAACGGCCCCTGGTACGGGGGCAGCACGGGCGGCCTGCGCGGCATGAAGGGACACACCTGGGAAGGGGGCCTGCGCGTGCCCATGATCGCGCGCTGGCCGGGGCGGATTCCGGCGGGCCTGGTCAACGATGCGGTGGCCGCCTCCGTGGACATCCTCCCGACGTTTCTCAAGGCCGCCGGTGTAGCTGTGCCCCGGGACCGCAAGATCGACGGCGAAGACTTGTGGTCGGTCCTGACCTCGGCCGATGCGGAAAGTCCGCATGAGGCCGTCTTCGGCATGCAGGGCCCGAACCTCGCGACCGTCCGCAGCGGGCGGTGGCGACTGCACGTCCGCTCTCCCGGCTTGCCCGCGAAGAGGGGAGACGACTGGGTCGATCCGCGCGGGCCCGACGGCGTGATGCTTCTGGCGCCGTACGAGCAGGCCCGCCCGAGCGCGTATCCCGGTGTCCAGGGCGGCGACGGACCGAAGACGATGATGCTGTTCGATATCGCCAGCGATCCGTCCGAACAACGGGACGTCAGCGCCGAGCACCCCGACGTGGTCCAGCGCCTCAAGGCGATCTACGACCGGACGCTGGCCGAGGTCCCCGAGTTCGAGCGTCCCGCGCGCGTCCCGGGCCGGCGCTACCTCAAGGGCGGCAAGCTCAAGTACGACGAGCTCCTCCGCTGATTCTCCCGGCTGCGCCGGCGCCGAGGTGGGCTCCGCTGTCAGTCGAGGATATGGGCCGTGAGAATGAAGAAGATTGCGTCCTCTTCGTCCTGCATGGCGCCGGCGATCGTGGGCCGGCCGAACTCCAGAGAGACCGTGCCGTTCCACGACCAGGAGACGGTGTCTGGCGGACGCTTGGTGTCCTGATCGTCCATTCTTACGCCGCTGTAATCGAAGTCGTATCCCAGGTCGACGGCGTGATCCGAGCGCATTTCCGGGATGATCGTCAGCGTCTGGCCGTACTCGTAATCCCATGAAAGGCTGCCTCCGGTCGCGTTCTCTGGTATGATTGAGGAC
>CAYPZL010000186.1:0-10672 GCA_964415045.1 uncultured Pirellulales bacterium
GCCCCTTTTAGGGGCCTTCCTCATACCACCGGCTATGCCGGTGGTCTTGATTCTGCATGTTCCTGTCGTACTCCATCGTGAAGCTGTACGTGACCACCGTGGCGTCGCGGTCGAGCTTCCGGACCTCGTCGCGCGTGTCCTCCTTGACCGCCTGCTCGCGATAGCGCACGCTCAGGACGGGGGTCCCGTCGCTTGCCTGGGCGTACATGCTCTCCGGGATGATGTTGGCCGGCAGGTCCGTCACGATCAGTTCCGTGCTGTCGGGAGGCAGGGCGGCGTCGATTTTGCGCGTCACGAGAGCTTGGCCCCGGTAGACGACGACGCGCGTGATGGTCCCGGTGGTCGTGCGTTCCTCGTCACCGAAGGCCGACAGTGGTAGGGTCAGACAAAACAATGCGACAAGGCCAGTGATGCTGTGCTTTTTCATTTCCGGCTTCTTTCTACGACGGTTTCGCTTTTGTGTGTATCGGCACTGTAATTATCCGGCGCGTCCCCTGGAGTACAAAGTAAAATGGATGTAAAATAACCGGCCGGCAGTTTTACACAGGTTTTACAGACCTTCCCCGCGTGGGAGCTTATACTATAGTAGGCAGGTACACGATGAACGACGAAGCTCACATCCTGATCGTGGAAGACGAACAGCGGATTCGGTCCGCTTTGAAGGACTTCCTGGAATACCATCAGTTCGCCGTGAGCGAAGCGGCGGACGGGCCGGCCGCGAAGGACCGGGTCGAGAGCAAGCGGTTCGACCTGATTCTGCTGGACCTGATGCTTCCGGGGATCAGCGGAGAGCAGCTCTGCACGGACTGGCGCCGGCAGGGCATCCAGACGCCCATTATCATGCTCACGGCCAAGGGCCAGGAGACGGACAAGGTGCGCGGCCTGGAGAGCGGGGCGGACGATTATATCACCAAGCCTTTCTCGCTGGAAGAGATGCTGGCGCGCATCCGGGCGGTGCTTCGGCGTATCGATCCGGCCCGCGCCGTCGGGCAGACGTTTGCCTTCGGTGACCTGGTCGTGGACATGGAGGCCCTGAAGGTGGCCCGCGACGGAAAAGAGACCGAAATCAGCCGGCGCGAGGCGGGAATCCTCCAGCACTTTGCGGCCCATCCCAACCGGGTTATCGGCAGGGATGAGCTATACCGCGAGGTCTGGAAGGAGACGTTGACCGAGATCGAGACGCGAACGGTGGATATGCACATCGCCAAGCTCCGGGCCAAGATCGAGATCGAGCCGGGCGATCCGAAACTCATCCAGACCGTTCGCGGCGCCGGGTACAAGTACGTTCCCTGAGAGCGGCAAGCGATGTATAAACGACTGCTGATATTGTCGGTGATTGTGCTGGCCACGTTGTTCGGCGTCACGTGCCTGGGGTACCACGCCGTCAACAAGTGGGCCCAGGGTCTGGAAGGCGCCCGGCTGGGGGAGTTCGCGGAGGTCGCCGAGCAGATTCGCCAGGACGTCAAACGCAAGCTGGACGAATTCATCCAGGCCGAGCAGGAAAGGCCCTACACGGACTATCAGCAGTATTACGTCCCGGACACGGTGACGACGGTTCAGCAGCAACTTCCCCTGCTGCGCTCGCCGCTGGCGGGGCAGTTGGCCAATGGCTTTGCGTACGGATACTTCCAGATCGAGCCCAGCGGTGACATCGTCGCGCCCTGGTACAGTCCCGACACCGCCCGTCCCGTCGAAGAGGCCTTCGAACGCGAGGCCAAGGTCCAGTTCGACAACATCGTTTCGAATTTCATGCCGGCCATGGCCGCGGCCGGAGGTGCGCTGCTTTCGGAAAGGCCCAACGCCGACAAGGAGATTTTCGCAGATGCAGAGGGCCAGGGGGTCTTCGCGGAGCGCGAGGAGGCAGCCGAGAAGCCCGAGCCGCAGTTGTTCTCGAAGCAGGTGTCGGGTCGAAAGAAATCGTATTCGATCGAGAGCCTGCAGGCCGAGAGCGTAGCGCCGAGGGTCCTGACACAGCAGCGAGCCATCGTGGCTTCGAATCGGGCGCAGCCGGCGCGGTCGAACGAAGCACAGCAGCAGTCGCGGTCGGAGCTGCGCCGGGACCGGCGCGTGTCGCAACCCGCCCCGGCGCCTACGGCCGATACGTCCGCAGCCACGCGGCAACGCGCGGTTGCCCAGCCACAGGCGCCGCAACAAGTGCAGATGGACACGAACTCCCAGCAGCAGCTTTCTCAGGCGGCAGGTGTTCTGAGCGACTACTTCCGTTTTCAGGAAGCAAATCGGGAGGAGGAGCCCAATCTTTCGGACACGGTCCAGATCCGCATCGAACCGTTTGTCCCCATGGTGGTTCCGGAACCCAACGGCACGCACTCGTTGTTCGGACGGCAGGTGTTTCTCTTGCGCCGCGTCCAGGTCGAGGACGAGCACATCGTACAGGGTTTTCAATTCAACGAAGAGCAGCTCGTCGCGGAGGTCAAGGAATCGGCCGAGCGGTTCGCGCGGGAGAATATGGGCTTCGACCTGTGCAGCCGGCGCGGGGCCGGCGGCGCTTCGACCGCTGCGGGGAACGTCGCCTACACGGCCATTCTCGATTTTGGATTCGGGGAATTGCTGCTGTACCTCAAAGAACTGGATCCGGCCTGGATCGGCCGGGAGACCGGCACTCTGCGCCGCTGGTATCTCAGCACGATCGCTGTGGTTTTCGTGGCCGTGAGTCTGGCGCTGGCCGGCTTGTGGAAAACCACGCGGGCCCAGATCAAGCTGGCGCAGAAGAAGGATGAGTTCATCTCGGCCGTTTCGCACGAGCTGCGCACGCCGCTGACGTCGATCCGGATGTATGCCGAGATGCTGGAGAACAACTGGCTCACGTCGAAGGCCAAGACGGGGGAATACTATCGCAACATTCGGCAGGAAAGCGAGCGACTGAGCCGGCTGATCGAAAACGTCCTCGATTTTTCCCGCCTCCAGCGGGGCCGCAAACGATATGACTTCCGCCTGGGTGACGTGAACCAGTGCATCGCGGAAGTCGTGGCCATGATGAGACCCTACGCGGCCGAGCAGGGGTTCGCCATCGAGACCGATTTCGGTGACGTAGGTGAGAGCACCTTTGATCGCGATGCGGTGGCCCAGATCGTCGTGAATCTGCTGGACAATGCGGTCAAATACGCGCGGTCGGCCGATGACAAGCGGATTCACGTCCGCACCACGCGCGACGACGGGCACGCGATCATCGAGGTGGAGGACCACGGCCTGGGCGTGCCGAACCGCCAGCGAACGAAAATCTTCGAGCAATTCTATCGCGGCGCCTCGGAGGCACCGGGCTATCAGACCACGGGCACCGGGCTGGGACTGGCCCTGGTGAAGCGCTTCGCCGAGGCCCACCGCGGCTTCGTGGAGATTCGCTCGGGCGAGCCCGGCAGGACCATCTTCTGCGTGGGTCTCGCCATCGAGCTGTAAAATCCGCCCGCTGCCTCTTCCTCGCGCCGGATCCCACAAATCGTTCGATTGTAGATTGCTTCGCTTCGCTCGCAATGACACATTGTGCGTTCTGTTTGTCATTGCGAGGAGCGCAGCGACGAAGCCATCTCCTTTTCGCGATGGCCGCAAGACTTGCGAGATGGGGTACCAGGTTCTTTCGTCCACGAGAAAGCCGTTGACCGCGGGACATCTGCCTTCTACACTGGCCGAACGATGAGTTTTCCCTTCGTTTTGTCTGGTGGATCGTGATGGAGTTGTCAGAGCTATTGGGGCGGAGCTTCGATTGTCAGTGCGGCAGGACGCACGGGGTGCCGGTGCGCCGGTTCGTGTACGAGCCGGGGGCCGTCGAGGCGTTGCCGGAGGTGGTCAGGCTATGCGCGGCGCCGTCGAAGGTCCGGCGATGCGCGGTTGTGGCCGATCCGCGCACGCGGAATTTCTGCGGAAGCGCGGCTCGCAGCGCCCTGGAACGAGGCGGAATCAGCGTTGCCGAGGTGCTCGTGCCCGACAGCGCGACGGGCGGTCCGGCATGTGACGAAGCAACGGTGGGCGCGTTGATCGGGCAACTCCGCGCGGCGGACCCGGATATGGTCGTGGCCGTCGGCAGCGGCGTGATCAACGACCTGTCCAAGTGGAGCGCGTTCGAGTTGGGCCGGCCGTACGTGGTGGTGGCCACGGCCGCTTCGATGAACGGATATGCCGCCGCCAACGTCGCGGCCAAGGTGGCGGGGGTCAAGGTGTTGGTCGAGGCCCGACCACCTCTGGCGGTGCTGGCCGAGCCCGCCGTTATCGAGCAGGCCCCGCGTGAAATGACGGCTGCCGGCTTCGGCGACACCATCGCGAAGTACCAGAGCACCGCGGATTGGGTGATGAACAACCTGCTTTTCGACGAGTACTACTGCGGGTTCTGCGCCGGCATCATCAGTACGCTCGAACCTCTCTATCTGACGCGTCCGGAAGATCTGAGAGACGGTGCGCGCGGCGCGGTCAAGGGGCTGTTCGAGGCGTTGTTCTTCTCGGGCATCGCCATGACGCTGGTGGGGACCAGCGCCCCGGCCAGCGGCGGCGAGCACCTTCTCAGTCACACGCTCGACATGATGGCAGACGTGCAGGGACAGCGCCACGACCTCCACGGCAGGCAGGTCGGCCTGGGGACGATCCTATCGGCCGCTCTGTACGAGAGAATCCTGGCGATGGAACGTCCCGTCTTTGCGGAAATGCCACGCGCGGTGGATCGTGATTTCTGGGCCGTGCCGGCGGCGGTCGAAGCCGTCGCAAAGCAATACGAGGCCAAGGAAACGCACCGGGAGCAGGCACGGCGCAAGATTGCGGACGCGCAAACGTGGGATCAGCTTCGGGCCCGTCTGGCGGCTCAGGTCAAGCCCGCCCGAAGAATTCGCAAGTGGCTGAGGCAGGCGGGCGGCGCCACGTCCTTTGCGGATGTCGGCTGCTCGCGCCAACGGCTGCGGGCCGCTATCATGCACATGCACGAGATACGCAGACGATTCACCGTTGTCGATCTGGCCTGGCTCGTGGGCGTCCTGCCCGATGCCACGGATGATCTGATCGATGAGTGGCTAACCGACTCTCGCTGAGCCGGTGCGACCGCCAGTCAGGGACAGGGACACGGATGGTGTTGGAGCCAGTCCCGGGCCGCGCCCTCGTCCTCGGCGAACACGAAGAGACCCTGAAGTCCCACGAGGCGAAAGATGCCCATGATGCTCGCGGGAACGGCGCACAGGACGAGCTGGCGGTTAATCCCGTTGAGCAGTCGCTCCAGGATCATCAGGCTGCAAATCGTGCCGGAAGACATGATCTCGACACGCGCGAAATCGAGGATGATATTCTGCCCTCGCGTGCTGGCGTTTTTGATGGTGGTTTCCAGCTCGTGACCCATGTGCGGTTCTGAGGGCAGGGCGATCACCCGTGTTTGCTCTAACGAATCGTGAACGTTCATCATCGACCCCCGTGTACGCATGCGTTTCCGCGCCTTCGTGCGGCGTTTTATCGGAAAGCTCTGCGTTGCTGTAATCCGTCTTACATAAAGTGTAACCCCGGCAGTTCCAAATCCAAATGGGTGGGGTGAAAAAGGTCATACCATTTTTTCGCGTGGCGTCTTTGTGCGGCGGTTTCGCGGTCGGCGTATTGCAGATTGGCGCAGAAGCGGTTAGACTCATCGCCGGGTCGGCCGGGTATGGACGCCGACCGCAGGCAGGGTACGTCAGGATGTTGCGATTCGTTACGGACAAGCAAATATACGAGGAGGTCATCTGCGGTGCGGTTCCCTCGGCCGAACGGCTGCTCTGGCTGGCGACGGCGGATCTGAAAGACTTGCACGTCCACGCGCCCGGCCGAATGGTTCCGTTTTTAGAGGTCTTGTCCGGCTTGATCGCCCGAAACGTGGAAATCCGTCTCCTGCACGCGAAGGAGCCGGGGCCGGCTTTTCGCAGGGATTTCGACCGGTATCCCAATCTGGCACGCGGGCTGGAACGCATGCTCTGTCCCCGGGTCCATCTCAAGTGCGCCGTGGTCGACAGCCGCTGGGCCTATACCGGCAGCGCCAATCTGACCGGGGCCGGCGTCGGGGCCAAGAGCGGGCGCCGGCGCAATTTCGAGTCGGGCATCATCACGACCGATCCGGCTATCGTGGACAAGGTCATGGAACAGTTCGACGGGATCTGGCGCGGATCGCACTGCAAGGAATGCGACAGGAAGGAGTTTTGTGACGAACATGTGGACATCCTGGCGACGCCCCGGGGGCCGAGCCGGTAAGGTCGTGCCATGCCGATGAAGTGCTACGGATATCTGGACATCGAGACGACGGGACTGAGCCGACGGTATGCGGACCTGACCGTGGTCGGCATTGCGACCGTGACGGGGACGTCGCTGCAGGTCGCCCAGCTCTACGGGGGGCAGATCGACGCCGCCGCGGTCGGCCGGCTGCTCGAACCGGTGGACGAGGTCTACACCTACAACGGGAGCCGCTTCGATCTGCCGTTCATCAAGCACAAGCTCGGTCTCGATGTGAAAGGGCAGGTCGCGCACACGGACCTGATGTACGATTGCTGGCGCCGGAACCTCAAAGGAGGGCTCAAGGCGGTCGAGAAGCGCCTGGGTATCAGCCGGAAGCTGCCCGAGGTGAACGGATATATGGCCGTGCAACTCTGGTGGCAGTACCTCAACGACAACAACCCGGCGGCGCTGCAGATGTTGCTTACGTACAACCGAGAGGACATCGTAAACCTCGACACGCTGCGAAAGAAGCTGGGAGTCGGGTGAGTGTGTGAATTCGTATTGACTTCGGATTTTTGCATGTGGTTACGGAGTGACAGATTGTGACGGACGTACTGATATACGGCGGCGGGGCGGTCGGGCTCGGCATCGCCAGTTGCCTGCTGGCGTCCGGGGCCCGGGTGGACATCATCGCGCGAGAAGATACCGTGACGAGCTTGCGGGCCAACGGTCTTCTCCGCACGGGACTGTTCGGAGACTTCCACGCCGGCGTCGACACGTTCGAGTGTCATACATCGCTGGATGAAGGTGACACCGGGCCGTACGATTTCGTGCTGGTCTGTACGAAGTCGTTCGATTCGGCTGCTGCGGCGGCGGATCTGGCGACGCATCGAGACGCGCTCGGCGCCGAGGCGAAGATCGTGCTTCTCCAGAACGGCTGGGGCAACGCCGAGGTCTTCTGCGGGCACTTCGAGCCGCAGCGCGTGTACAGCGGGCGCGTCATCACCGGCTTTCAACGCCACCGTTCGCACGAGGTGGAAATCACGGTTCATGCCGACGCCATTCACATCGGCACGCTCTTTTCGGGGGACGTCGCAGCGCTCGCGCCCCTGTGCCGGGCGATCGAGCAGGGCGGCATCCCCTGCGAGCGGACCGACAACGTCGGAAAGGACCTGTGGGCCAAGATGCTCTACAACTGTGCTCTCAACCCCCTGGGCGCGGTTTTGCGCGTGCCGTACGGGGCCCTTGCCGAGGAGGAGACGACGCGGCAGTTGATGGACCAGATTGTCGCCGAGGTGTTTGCGGTGATGGCGGCGGCCGGCTACACGACGCATTGGCCGACGGCTCGGGATTTCCTCGACGTTTTTTACGCCCGGCTCGTGCCGGATACGGCCGAGCATGAATCCTCCATGTTGCAGGACATCACCGCGGGAAAACGAACCGAGATCGGCGCCCTCAACGGCGCCGTCATGGACCTGGCCGACCGGCATGGCCTCGACGTGCCGCACAACCGGGCGCTCTATAACCTCGTTCGGTTCCTGGAAAGTCGGGAGGCGTGACCGTTACGCGGTCGCCAAGCACGTTGTTTGTGGACGGATGCAATTGGCGCGATGGTGCGTAAGAGAATAGACGAACATACTCTCAAGGTGATCGAGTTCGACGAGGTCAAGAACATCCTGGCCTCGTTTGCCAGCAGCGATCTGGGCCGGGACGCCGCCCGGTCGTTGTATCCTTCCATCGACGTGCGCTGGGCGCGAACGCGGGTGGCCGAGACGAGCGAGCTGAAGCTGGTTCTGGACCGGGGCGAGCGCGTGCCGTTAGCCGGGCTCAGGGACATTCGCCCGTTGCTCAAGCAGCTCGGCAAGAAGCAGACCGTGCTCGAGCCGGAGCAACTGCTGGACGTGGCCGACACGCTGGCCGCGGGCGCCAGGCTGCGATTATTCCTGACCAACCTGGAGCCCGCACAGAGCGTGCATCTTTCGGCCATGGGCCTGAAGCTGGGCGATTTCGAGCCGCTCGTGAACGAGATCAACCGGTGCGTCGGCGCCAACAAGCGGGTCCGCGACGATGCGTCGGAGAAGCTCAAAGAGATTCGGCGGCGCATCGGCAAGCTCAGCGACCAAATCCATCGCCAGTTCGCCCGCATCGTTTCGGCGCCCTCGCTGCGTCGCGCGATCGAAAACGAAAAGTTCCTCATGCGTCACGGCCGGCCGGTCGTGGCGGTCAAGGCCAACTATCGTCACGTCGTGCGCGGCACGGTGCTGGACCGCTCCAATACCGGCGCGACGTTGTACGTCGAGCCGGACGAGCTCGTGGAACTGAGCAACGATCTGGAGGACGCGCTCTTTGAGGAGAAGAAGGAGGTCGGGCGGATTCTGTGGTTGCTGACCAAGGCCGTGCTCGACCAACGGTCCAAAATCCTCGATACGGTCAAGATGCTGGCGCTGGTGGATCTGACCTATGCCAAGGCGAAGTTCAGCGTTGCTTACGACATGACGCCGCCGGAGATTCGATCCGACGCGTCCCTCTATCTCCGGCAGGCCCGTCATCCGCTCCTGCTGCAGTGGACCGCGCAGGAGAAGGGCTGTGACGTGACGGAGCTGACCGACGAGGTCGTGCCCATCGACGCGCGGCTGGGCGACGACTTCGACCTGCTGCTGATCACCGGCCCCAACACCGGCGGCAAAACCGTCGTGCTCAAGACCCTCGGTCTGCTCGCGGTGATGGCGCAGAGCGGCCTGCACATCCCGGCCCGCGCCGGCTCCCACGTCTCGGCCTTCAAGCAGATCTACGCCGACATCGGCGACGAGCAGAGCATCCAGCAGAGCCTCAGCACGTTCTCGGCACACATGCGGCAGATCGTCAAGATCATCGAGAGAACCGGCAAAGGCACGCTGGTCCTCCTGGACGAGCTCGGGGCCGGAACCGACCCGATCGAAGGGGCCGCACTGGCCACGGCCATCCTCGACGAGCTGGTCATCAGGGGCGGCAGGGCGGTCGCGACCACGCACCTCGGCCAGCTCAAAGCCTATGCCTACACCGCGCCACGCGCCGAGAACGCTTCCGTGCAGTTCGATTCGGAGACCCTGCAGCCGACCTATCGACTCATGATCGGCACGCCCGGCAGCAGCAACGCCGTGGTCATCGCCAAGCGGCTCGCGATGCCCAGGGCCGTCATTCGCAAGGCCCGGTCCCTGCTCGAACGAGAGTCCGACGGCAGCTCCGAGCTGATCAACCAGATACAGGCCACCCGGGAGAACGCCGAGCGCAAGCGCGCCGAGGCCCAGTCGCTGCTCGATGACGCCGGGGCACTGCGCTCGAAGGCGGCCGAGAAATTGCGCCACGCCCGCGCCGAAGGCCGGCGCCTGCGCGAGCAGGCGGACCGCGAAATCGACGACTCGATGCAATCGATACGCCGGCTCATCGAAGCCTTCGCCGCCGAGATGCGAAACGCGCCGCGCACCTGGAGCGAGAAGGCCGAGCGGTTGGCCGACGAAGCGGGCAAGCTCGCCGACGGAACGCCCCTGGCCCAGCGTCACGCCGAGTTCGTTGCCTCCCTGCGCCGGGGGGACAGCGTCTACGTGATCCCCTTCAAACGCGAGGGCATCGTCGAACGCATCCGGCGAAAACGCGGGACCATCGTCCTGTTCGTGGACAGCAAGCAGGTCGAAGTGACACTCAGAGAAGTCTGCAAGCCCGACAACGCCGGCCCCACATAACACGGATTACGATCCCTGTGTGACGCGATTTTGTCATTCTACGCGAAAAGACAATAGGCTGCCACAGAGGACACCGAGAGCACCGAGTAGGTGATTCATCTCGCTTCACGGGTCACGAGCCACGAAATTCTCCGTGCAATCCCCGCGTCAGGCTGGTAGAATGACAATCGCAACGGGACAGAGCCGCCGGCGTGAGGCCGACGGCCGGAAAGTGTGCAACAAGTAGGATGGGCTTTAGCCCATGCCGATGGTGTGCGGTAGCGAGTCGTTGGTGCGATGATTCCGCCGACAAGCATTAAGCAGCCTGCGCGACACGGCCAAGATGTGCCGGGGTGTGCCGTGTATGCCGATGAGTTGGCCGAAGGGCTGGATATTCATCTCGACTTCACTACCGGCGGGGACGAGGACTGGGACGAGACCTCGGGTTTCTCGCCGGTCTATGGCGACGACGCGGTCTCCAGCAGCTACTCCGTCAAGGACAACGAGGAATCCTGGATGCAGACCACCGTCACCGGTGCGGGCACGGTCGCCTTCTACTGGAAGGTCTCCTCGGAGGCGGATTCCGACTACCTCGAGTTCTACATCGACAGCGTCCGCCAGGACCGCATCAGCGGCGAGCAGGACTGGGCCGAGAAGTCCTACGAGATCACCGGCAGCGGCTCCCATACCCTCAAGTGGCGCTACGTCAAGGACTCCAGCGGCTCCTCCGGCTCCGACCGGGGCTATGTGGATTACGTCCGCTGGTCCGGCCTGGACTCCTCCTCGTCCTCCGGCTCGGACGACTGGGA
>CAYPZL010000187.1:0-10653 GCA_964415045.1 uncultured Pirellulales bacterium
GCCACTGGCGCTACCAAAAACCCCTATTCTCCCCGCTAACTGCGTAACTTGGGCTAAAGCGGCGCCTCGTCGCCGCGCTCCCACCACAACCGCGGATAGTCACGGCCTTCGTCGATGCACCAGATATCCTCGGTGCCGTTGGCGGTTTCGTTGGTGAAGTCCCAGCCGGCGCCGGTGAAGGTGTGGGCCGTTTTCATTTGTGCGGAGGTTTTGCCGGCGCCGCCGCTGCTGGTCGATTGGGCGCTGGTTTCGATATCCCAGAAGGACGTCTCGGTGACGCATCCTTCCTGGGTCTGGCCGATCAGGCCACCGGTTTCGTTCTGTCCGGCCACGGGTCCGGCCGCATAGCAGCGGCGGATTTGCCCCGGCTCCCTGCCGGCGCTGCAATCGCACGAATGGGCGTTCTGTCCCGCCAGTCCGCCGACCGAGGCCGAGCCGCTGACGGAGGCGGTACTGTAGCTGTCGTCGACGATGCCGCCCTCGCTGATTCCGATGAGCCCGCCGATGTAAGATTGTCCCTTGACCTGTCCGGCGGAGGAGCACCGGTGGATTTCCGCCAGCCAGCAGGTGCCCGCCAGGCCTCCCAGGCGGTTGGTGCCGGTGACCTTGGCGTCGGCGTGACAGTCGAGCATCTGGCCGTGCCAGGCGACGATTCCCGCCAGTCCGCCGACCGTGTAGCGCCCGCTGACGGTGCCGCCGGCCGAGCACCGGTCCACCGTGCCCTGGGTCCAGCCAACCAATCCGCCCACGAAGGTGTCGCCTCGGACCTGCACATCGTGAACGTGGCAGTTGCGGATGGTGCCGCTGCCCAATCGACCGACCAGCGCCGCGACGTGGAAGCCGCTCTGGCACTCCACGGCCGGCGCGATTAGTCGCAGATTGCAGATCTCGGTTGTCGTGCCGCGTACGTGTCCGAAGAGTCCGACGTCTTCGGATACGTCGCTGAGGCAGGCGAAGTTCCGGATGCTGTGTCCGGCGCCGTCGAAGCGGCCGCGAAACGCGATCTCGCCGTTGCCGATGCACTGCCAGTCGGCCGCCGGCAGGGGGCTCATGTCGACGTCGGCCACGAGCTGGAAGTGCCGGCCCCAGTCTTCGCTGTGAAGACTGATCTGCCGCATGTGTTCCGGCGCGTAGATTCGGTAGGGGGCTTCCGCTGTGCCGCTGCCTCCGCCATATTTTTCGGATGAGCCGGACAGCGATTTGCTGGCCTCGCTGCTGCCGCCGTAGACGCCCATGTTGATGCGTCCGCCGTGCGGATGCGGCTCGAGGGCGACCGGGCTTTCAGGGTCGCCCGCATCGATGCACGGGCTGGTGACGGCATCGACGACCCAGCTCTTGCCCGGTGGATTCCAGCGGCCCGCCTCGGATTTCAGATGGAAGTCGCCCTCGATCCAGGTATCATCGTTCGGATCGCTGGGCGTGTCGTTCGGGTCCCAGTAGCCGGGATCGGCAAAGAGCGGGTCGGCGTCGATATTGCCCTGGCCGGGCCAGCCGCCTCGGATGTCGCTGTAAGCGATGGTGAGGCTGGAATTGTCGCCGATCGATATGACGTCTCCGGCCTCCCACAGAATGCAACTGACCAGCACGGCGTCGCTCGTACCCTCGGCTGAGCCGAATGCGAGGGAATCTCCGGCGGCCGCCCAATTGCCGGCGAAGAGGCAATTCTGCGCGACGTACTCGCAAGCGCGGCTGTAGATTCCCGCTCCCGCCGAGGCGTGGTTTCCGACGAACGCGCATCCCTGTAAGGTCACGCCGCCGGAGTCGCCCATGTACAGTGCCGCTCCTTTGCCTTCGGCGACGTTGTTCTCAAACGTGCAATGGGAGAACTGCGCGGGAATGTCGGCGCAGTCCCACGAATCGATCCACAACCCGCCGCCGTTCTGGCCGGCGTAGTTGCCGATGAACACGCAGTCTTCCATCAGGGCCGAGCACGGACCGTCGTCGCCGCCCGATGACACGGCGCCGCCAAAACTCTGCGCCGCGTTGGCGCCGAACGTACACCGCGTCAACACGGGACGGGATGCGCGGTCTTCGGCTGAGGTCTCAATGTACAGTCCGCCTCCATGATGAGCGGCGTTGCCTGTAAACGTGCAGTCGATCAGGGTGGGGCTGCCGTCCACATTGTACAGCCCGCCTCCCCCGCCATCCCGCCAGTTGTCGGAGCCGGCGGCGTCGGCGTTGCCGTGCGCCACAATCACGCCGTCGAGCATGGCGGTCTCATCCACATTGTCGCTGGAAACCACGTGGTAGGCGTTGTCGGCGCGCGTGGGCTCATCGAGCAGCCGGAGCGCCTCATGCAGCTCGACGTCGTCGCTGGCCAGATCGCCGCTGAGAATCGTTGCATACGCGTGCACGTCTCGCGCGTTGGAATCCGGCTGGCTCAGACCGGCGAATCCGCCCTTGAGCGCGACGCCGTTGATGAGGCGGAAGGTGGATTGTCGGTCTCCCCTCGTCTGGTTCGTCCCCTGGTTGGGCCGGTAGGTACCCGGGCCGATACGGATCTCGACGGGCTCTGCGACGCCGCCGGCCTCGGCCAGGGCGTCTTGCAGGCAGGGGTAGGCGTCTTTCCAGCTTGTGCCGTCGTTGGCACCGGCCGCGTCGTCATCGACATAGATGATTTTGCCCCAGGCCGGGGCGTATAGCAGCACGGCAACGACAAGTACGAACGGGAACCATTGCCTGGTGTGCGAGCTTTCCACCTCCATCACGTCTTCTCCTCCCGCCCTCACGCTCGGGCGATACGATCATCGCTCTGTATCTACTTACCAGGGGGATCCGTCCGCCAAACCAACCGCTCTCCAGCAGTACATGCAGTATAGCAGATAGGCTGCTCTGATTCAACGTCGGTGGCGCCGCGCCCCGAGAGGGCAGCGGCAGGACTGAAGGACGCAACGGGTATGTAGAAATACAATAACGTAGATTTGTGCAGTGAAATCTACAAAAGTGTATAGTCTTGCTGTCGCAGCGGTATAGGTGGGGTGGGTTGTAAGTGTTTATATAAAAGGAATTTACGAAATAAATACGGAGGTGGGGCGTTTTGGCACGTTGCTTGTGATAGCTATCCTTCAGTTTGAAGTTGTGTTGTCGTGCGATCTGTGGTACGCCGGGCGACGGCCCAGGCGTTAGCCGGGAGATCAAGGTCAACTTGTTGAAGAACATCAGGCTGGAAATCGACGTGAACGAGGATTTCGTTGAGGAAACGATCGACGCCATTTGTCAAGGGGTCCGCACCGGGCGGATCGGCGACGGCAAGATCGTCGTTCTCGACTTACAACAGTGTGTTCGCATCCGCACGGGAGAAACAGGCGGAGCAGCCATCGGATAGGAAAGCAAACAGAAACCCAATGCATGTAGTGAAAGGAAACGAACGATGACATCGAAAGAGTTTTTTGAGTTTGCCAAGGAACACGGGGCCAAGATGATGGACCTGAAGTTCGTGGACATGCTCGGCACCTGGCAGCACTGCTCGTATCCGATCGCCACGATCGATGAGAGCGTGTTCGAAGAGGGGCTGGGTTTCGACGGCTCGTCCATTCGCGGCTGGCAGGAGATCCATCAGTCGGACATGATGGCCGTCTGCGATCCCAGCACCGCGGTGATCGACCCCTTCTTCCGGGAGCCGACCGTCAGCGTGATCGCTGATATCGTCGACCCGGAGACGCGCGAGATGTACAGCAAATGTCCGCGCACGGTGACCAAGCGGGCCGCGGCGTACCTGAAGAAGACGGGAATCGCCGACACCTGCTTCATCGGCCCCGAGCCCGAGTTCTTCATCTTCGACGAGGTCCGCTACGAGCAGAACCAGCACACCGGCTATTACTCCATCGATTCGGTCGAGGGCGCGTGGAACACGGCCCGGTTCGAAGAGCCGAACTTAGGGTACAAGCCGAGTTTCAAGGGCGGATACTTCCCTGTCAGTCCGACCGATACCTACCATGACCTGCGCGGCGAGATGGTCTACGAGCTGATGAAAATCGGCGTCGCCGTGGAGGCGCACCACCACGAGGTCGCCACGGCGGGGCAGGCTGAGATCGACATGCGGTTTGAAGAGCTGACGAAAATGGCCGACTGGTTCATGTGGTACAAATACGTCATCAAGAACGTGGCCAAGCGACACGGCAAGACCGTGACGTTCATGCCCAAGCCGGTCTTCGAGGACAACGGCAGCGGCATGCACACGCACATCTCGCTCTGGAAAGACGGCAACACGCTGATGGCGGGCAACGGCTACGCGGGCCTGAGCGAGTTGGCGCTCTACGGGATCGGCGGCATCCTCAAGCACGCCCCGGCGATCCTGGCCTTCGCGGCGCCGACGACCAACAGCTATCGTCGGCTCGTGCCCGGCTTCGAGGCGCCGGTCAACCTGGTGATGAGCGCGCGGAACCGCTCGGCTTCGGTTCGCATCCCGATGTACTCCAAGAGCGCCAAGGCCAAGCGACTGGAATTCCGCTGTCCCGACCCGACCGCCAACGGCTACTTGGCCTGGCCGGCCATGCTCATGGCCATGCTCGATGGCATCGAGAACAAGATCGATCCGGGCGAACCGCTGGACAAGAATATCTACGAGCTCGAAGACGTCGAGCTGGAAGCCATCCCGAAGGTGCCGGGCACGTTGGGCGAGTCGGTCGACGCGCTCGAGAAGGATCACGACTTCCTGCTGGCCGGCGGCGTTTTCACGAAGGAACTGGTCGACTCCTGGATCAAGTGGAAACGTGAGGACGAACTCTCGCAGTTGGCGCTGCGGCCGCATCCGCACGAGTTCGCTCTCTACTACGATAGTTGATCGCATCGGCGTCAGCGGCGCCAATGCAGGAGATACGTAACTGAAGAATTGATGCTGTTTGCTGCACGTCGTAGTGCAGTTGGCATTGGGTTGTGGATGAGGCTTGGAAGCTGCCGGCCGATTTTGCTGGGGATGTGCCGGGCTGCGCAAGCCTCATCCTTTTTTTGTCGCACCGGGCCACGCGGGCGACGAATGAAACGCAAAGCCGGGGGCGCTCTTCGGCTCCGTGGTCTTGTACCGAACGGGCTTCTTCTCGATCATCCGAAGCCTACCATCCACGTGTCCATATCCTCGGATGAGCCGTTTCTTTGCAAGCAACCTCCACGAGCGCCCGTTCATGAAAAAAACTGGGAGAGTGGTAAAATATACTTGACATAATGTAAGCTTTGCTGTACATATAGTCTTGTGTGCTTTACATTTTTGCAGGCCAATCCGACAGGAGAAAAAGGCGTGAATCGGACACGCATACTCGCCTGGCCCCATCTGATTCTCATATGACCGCCAACGGCGGATGGGTGGCCCTGACGCCGGCGTATTCGGCCACCATCGGCCACCCATACGGCGGGATCGGAAAGGAGACGCAAGATGAATAGAGCGCAAGAAGAAGCTCTGGTCGGTACGATTATCCAGTACGGCCGGGGAGGGGAAGGAGGATCATCATGAACAGGGAACAGAAGCGAGCCTGGTCCATCGTGATTGGAATGTCGTTGGCCGCGGTCCTGTGCATCGCAGCCCTCATCGTCCATCGTCTCGGAGCCGGGTCACCGAAGCCGCTGTTGGTGCTGGCGGCCGTTGCCCAGGGAACGGGTGTGCTGATGTGCTTTCGGGCCAAGCCGGACAAGGGAGCCGTCACATCCGACGAGCGGGACAAGCAAATCGAGAAGAACGCGAATCTCGCGGGCTTCGGGGCTGTGTACTTCTTCATCATCGTGATGTCCTTCGCCCCGATTGCCGTTCTGGGTGAGGAAGGCTCGATCCCCGTGACATGGATGCCGGGCCTGCTCGTGGGAGCGGGCTTGTGCCAGGCGTACGCCTTCTTCGTTGCCATCCTGATCCAGTACGGCCGCGAAGGCAACGCAGGCGACGGGACCGGAGATGATTCAGACGCCCGCAGTCGGCGAGAGAAAGGACCAAGGCAATGAACGTATTGCAGAGAAGAGCGTGGATCGAGCTGGTTCTTGTGCTCGTATGTGTGCCGATAGCAGCGGCGGGTCTGGCTTTTCTGGTTCGTACGAATACCCAGGGTCTGCTTTACGTCGGTATCAGTGTGGTCGTCGGGGCGATAACGGGCCTTGTGGGTTACCTGCACAACGTGAAGAGCGCCGCGGGATTCGACGAACGTGAGAAGAGCATCCTGCGCAAAGCCGTTACGCTGAGTGGCTTCGTGTTTGCGCTCGCTGTCGGGTGTGCGTCTTTCGTCGCGTTCTTTGTCGTTGGTGGTGGAGGCAGCGTGTCCGTCTACGTAATGCCCGCGACGTTTCTCGGCGCGTTGCTTGCGGCGCAGTTCGTACAATCGGCGGCCATTCTGATCCAGTTCGCCCGGGAGCAGGCCGATGAGTGATTCAGGGCTGAGCAATCGGATCCGTCGGCTGCGCTTCGAGCACGGGGAGATGACGCAGCAACAGTTGGCCGACAAGGCCCGCGTGACGCGGCAGACGATCATTGCCATCGAGGGGGGGAAATACTCGCCCTCGCTGCCCCTGGCCTTCCGCATCGCCCGCGCGTTCGGCGCCACCGTTGAGGATGTGTTCCAGTACGAAGACGGTGGAGGTGCCGCTTCGGGTCGGTCCGACTGACGGCATCGGGACAACTGAGCCGGGCGGCACGTCTCGCATCGCGTTCGGTGAAGGCGGTTTGCCGGCACACACAGAGAACCGGCCTCCTGCCGGAAGGCCGGCTCCCTGCGTGTCGTGCGGACAGACGTCGGCGGCTAATGTGTGGGGAAGTCGCTGCGGGTCATATAGATCGCGACGACTCTGTCGTTCCAGAACCAGATGCGGACGTTCTGATCGGCACGGTGGTAGTAGCAATGTCCTTTCCGACCGTCGATGTCTTTGAAGAGCACGTTCTCCGCGTTGTGCCAGTCGATCTCTTCGCCCACGACCGTTTTTGTGGGCTGGCCGAGGACCGCAAGCGCCTCCTCCAGCGTCGAGCCGACGCGCAGTTTATTGGCGAAGACGTATTTGGAACCTCGTTCGTGGCGGAGCTCGACGATGCGGTCGTCCACCATGAATACGCGGAAACGGCCCGGATAGACGGCGATGAACCGTCTCGGCAACTCGTCCGGCGGCAGGGTCGTGGGACCCCGTATGTATTTCAGCGGCTGCCCGAAGGTCGCAATGACTTTCTTCAGGTTGGCGCGGTCGATATTGAGCCTGGCAATCTTCCGGGGAAGCCGGGCCGCGAACTCGGCGGCGTGTGCAGAAGAATCACCGGTCGCAGGAAACCGCACACCGCGGGGCTGTGCATGTTCTCGGTACGTCTCAACGCCACCGGCGCGGCGACTGCCAAATCAGCACGGCACTCCTCCAACAATGCGACCATCTGCCGCCCGGCGTGGCGACAATGTTCCCAGAAGGCTCAAAATCTCTCGCAGCCGCCACGGGGACCACGGGTGCGGGCCGTTCGGGCACCAGGGATACCGCAGGCAGATGGTCGCTCAGCCAATACACCACACCGGTGGGCAACGCCAGGGATGGCGGCAGCACCAGTTTCACCAAGACCAGCAGCCACATCGCATAACGAAAACGTGCACACACGCGCCTCCGCAGGCACAAATCCGCGGCCAGAAGCAGCGCCACCAGAATGCTGGACTGGACAAGCATGCGCCCGGCGTAGTGGCAGAACGCCTGTCCCCATTGGTTGAGCACAATGATGGCGCTATTGAGCGGCTCCATCTCCGGTCTCCTGTTCGTGCGGGTCCTCCGCACGGTCCGATTTGGCCGCCCGGCCGGCCCGGCGGGCGATCTCCCGAAGCTGAGACGCATCCTCCACCGACGGAGTATCAGCCGCACGCCGGCGCCCGGGCGGCTCCCGGCTTCAGGCGAACTCCTGGAGTAGGGCAAGGAGCTTGCGGTCGAGCTTGTGGCCGTGGAAGTCCTCGTAGGCGACGTCTTTGCGGCCGGAGTCCATGATCCCGAATGAGCCCCGGAAATTCCACAGCGCCAGACCGATGCCGTGCTCGGTGAGGATTTCCAGGACGTCGCGAAACCAGGTCAGGACGATCTTGTGCGGCGTCTTGTTGTAGGCCCCGCCTTCGCCGCAGTGGACGCCGACGCCCATTTTCGCCAGCTCGGCCCACGGCTGATAGTGCTTCTCCAGCCGCTTGCGGTCCCAGCCATGGCCGGGCCATTTGGGCTCGGGGTAGTCCCGGTAGTTGACCCAGGATGCGCCGCAGTGGCTGATGAACATCGGGTCGTAAGCCCGCGTGCTCTGGCCGATGCCGAGGTCGGCCAGCTCCGGCGCGGTGTCTCTGCCCCAGCTTAGCCCGTCGGCGACGACGATGCGGTCGGGGCTGATCTGGCGGATCGCTTTCACCGTCGTGCGGACGACGCGCTCGTGATCGGCCCGGCTCATCCGCTCGCCCGGAGAGGGCGGTTCGTTGATCAGGTCGAAGCTGAGCTTGTCGCGCGAGATGCCTTTGTAGCGTTTCGCCATCAATTGCCAGTGGAAGCAGAAAGCCTCCAGCGCGGTTTTGTCCTTCCAGAGGTTATGGGGTTCTTTGAACTCGCGATTGACCGAGTAGCCCGGCCCGCGATGAAAATTCAGGCTCACGTGCAGGCCGTACCGGTTGGCTAACTCGATGCCCCGGTCGAGCTTAGCCAGCATGGGCTCGTGAATCTTGTAGTCGTCGCCGTCCTCGATCCAGAGCCGGTACACCGCCGGGAAGCGCACGAAGTCGAAGCCGAAGTCGCGAATCCAGCGGAAATCGTCCTCGGAGAAATCGCCCTTGCTGCGCATCGTGAACATGTCCAGCAGGTTGAACCCGCGCCAGCGCGGCAGCACGGTCTGGGCCTTACGCCGGGCCACCTGCGCCGGTCGCTGCTGACCCAGCGCCGGCACTGCCATCGCCGCCGACCCGGCGGCTACCCGTCTGAGAAAGTCACGGCGACTGCTTGCCATCTGTAGATCCTCCATAGGCGTTATCGAAAGGAATCGATACCACGCCCGCCCGTCTCGGTCAACCCCGAATGCGAGCGCTTGAAGGCAGAGTCAGGGGTTCTTGAACTTTCTCATCCAGGAGGGCCAGTCCTGGGGCGTGACGCCGCCGGCCTCGGTCCACGGGCCGGCCGTGTCGTACCGGCGGTGCCATTTCAGGCCCCACAATTCCTTGAGTCCGACGCGGCGGACCGACCAGTCCGTGAACAGGCTGTTGATCCCTCCGCTGTGCCGGTCGATGCAGACCGAGCTGCTGTAGTAATCGGCGCGAGACGGCATCGTGGCCATCGGGCACAGCCAGATGTCCTTTTGACCGCCGAATTCGGTGAGGAACGTGTACCACCAGCTCTGGACCATCACGATCACGTTGTCCGGCTGATCCTCCATCGACACCTGCGTCATCTCGTAGAAGAACTTGCCGTCGTTGGCGACCACGTACGTGTTGAGAAACAGACCCCACTGACGCAGGTTGGACTGGCAAACCATCATCTTGGCCTGCTTCCTTACGCGCTGCACGGTCGGCAGCAAAAGCGCCAGCAGCAGGGCCACAATGGCAATGACCACCAGCAGCTCAACGAGCGTAAAGGCCCTCAGCGGGCCTCTTCGCAAACGTTCGCATCTGTACGATGTACGTGCGCCGTTCATGGCGTCGTCCTCATTGAATCTCGCGCGATTCTACCATGCCGCCGGTCAGGATAGCAAGCGAATCGGCTCGATACGCCGGGCAGCGCACGCACGCTTCTTCGGGCGTCTATGTTCTGCACGCTTGACAATGGGCCGGACAGAGGGTATAAATACATACGGGTTGGTACGGTTTTGTGGAGACAGGTACGATGCGTCGCAAGCGTGGTTTTACGCTGATCGAATTGCTCGTAGTGGTGGCTATTCTTGCTCTCTTGATGGGGATCCTTCTGCCGGCGATCAGCGCCGCCCGGGAGCAGGGCCGACGGGCCGTTTGCAGTCAGAACGAGAAGAACACGGGACTGGGTCTCTTTCTGTACGCCCACGATTGGGACGGCAAGCTCCCGATGAACGAGGTGGATCGGTGGCTCTTTGACGTGTCCTACTGGACGACGGACATTGTCCTGGCCACGGGAGCCTTCGATCGCAACATCTTCTACTGTCCTTCGTGGCCGCAGCGCAACCGGATCTATTTCTGGCGCTACGGCGAGAACCTCCCGAAAGAGACGGACGAGAGCTATGCCGCGCCCGAGCCCACGGCGGAAAGTACGCGGAAACTCTATCATCGTATTATGGGCTATTTCTGGATGATCGACACGGTCGCGGGTCGGGCGAATCCCCCGATGACTGTTGGCCCCGAGCACAAGGAATGGGTCCGATCCGTTATCGATACCGAGAGGGCGCCGGCCACCGTGGAACTCATCACGGATGTCACGGCCAGTAACGGGCCGGACCCGGTTCAGTCTGATTTCACCAAGGCTACCGGTGGCTGCTGGTCGCGCTGGCAAATCTGGGACCGGACCAATCATCTCACCAAGGGCAGCAGACCCACGGGGGGGAACATTTTATGTGTGGACGGGCACGTGGAGTGGCGGAAGTTCAATGACATGGAACACCGCTGGTTCTATATGCAGAACTCTAACCCCTGCTTCTGGTGGTGACATCCGACCGGCCACCCAGCCGCCGGGCGGGAGCGTCTGTACTACTAACCTCAAACATCGTTAAGTTTTTGACGAAGTTGTCAAGCGGCA
>CAYPZL010000188.1:0-10601 GCA_964415045.1 uncultured Pirellulales bacterium
ACCGCAACGCCCCGATCCCGGGCGGTACGGGCCTGATCACCGTCGACGAGATTCGGCTCACCAGGCCGCACTCGGACAACGGACAGGAATGAGGTTCTTCCTGCAAAGATAACGTATGGCCCTCAGGGCCACCCGCCCGCGGGACCCGCACCGGACGTGACATCCGGCGCGGGTCTCCGGGGCTTCGAGAGGAAAAGGCGCTGCATCTTTTCCCGACATGCAGACACAGACCACGCACAGGAGAATTGCAGTGAAGCGCAGAGGTTTCACGCTCATTGAGCTGTTGGTCGTAATCGCCGTCATTGCGTTGCTGATGGCCATTCTCATGCCCGAGCACACGAACAGCCCGCCGATCTTTGAGAACGGAACCGGCGGCTCCGGCATGATGCAGCGCTACTGCATCAACCGCCACCACGGATGCATCAACGCCGTCTTCGTTGACTTCTCCGTCCGCAGGGTCGGCCTCAAGGAGCTCTGGACGTTGAAGTGGCACAAGGCATTCGACACGACCGGCCCCTGGACGAAAGCCGGCGGTGCCGTCACGGACGATTGGCCGCAGTGGATGCAGGCGCTCAAAGAGTACTGACAACGTCGAGGCACGAGTGTTCGTTCCTTTGGAGGACATGGAACGCATGAGACATCGAAGCTGCACACGCAGGGGGTTTCTTCGCTGCACCGGGCTGGCCGCCGCGGCGGCATTGACGGCGCGTTCAACAGGCCTTGCGGGCCTGGCCGAAAGAAAGCCGAATCGCAAGCCCAATTTCATCATCTTTCTCACCGACGACCAGGGATACAATGACGTTGGGTGCTT
Organism: uncultured Pirellulales bacterium; assembly: GCA_964415045.1. Classification (GTDB taxonomy): domain Bacteria; phylum Planctomycetota; class Phycisphaerae; order Sedimentisphaerales; family Anaerobacaceae; genus CAYPZL01. The sequence goes on from CAYPZL010000188.1 coordinate 812, forward strand.
TGGCTCGCCTGCGATCAAGACGCCGAATTTCGACCGCATGGCGCGCGAAGGCACGATGCTGACCAGCTATTACGTCGGCTCTCCCGTGTGCGGACCCAGCCGTGCGGCCCTCATGACCGGGTGTTATCCCATACGCGTCGCGGAGCCGCAGAACAGAAAGAACCTGCACACCATACCGCACACGAAGGAGATAATGTTGCCTGAAGTGCTCCGGCAAGCGGGCTATGCTACGGCACTCATCGGAAAATGGCACCTGGCCGGGGGACTCCACAGAGACGGCAAGTACCCTGCCCATCTCATGCCCAATGCCCGGGGATTCGACTACTTCTACGGGACGCCGCTTCACAATGGAACCACGCCGACCGTCACATCCAAAGCCTTCCAGGTCCAGATCATGCGCAATGATAAGGTGCTGGTTGACCGACTCGACCAGGAAGGCATGGACAACCTGACCGGCGACTATACCAGAGAGGCCGTACAGTTCATCACCGAACACCGGGATGAACCCTTCTTCCTCTACCTCGCCCATAACATGCCGCACGTACCGCTGGGAGCATCGAAAGCGTTTCGCGGGAGATCAGCGGGCGGGCTCTACGGCGACGCGGTCGAGGAGCTCGACTGGAGCATGGGCCAGGTCCTCGACGTGCTGAAGAGGCTTGGCCTGGACGACAACACCTTCGTCGTCTTCACATCGGACAACGGCCCGTGGGTCGAAGCGTATCTCAAAGGGTACTACGGTTCCGCCGCCCCCTTACGCGGCTCGAAAATGAAATCGTGGGAGGGCGGCCCGCGGGTGCCCTGCATTGTGCGATGGCCGGGGCGTATCCCTGCCGGCCAAACCTGCGATGAGATCGCCACGACCATGGACATCCTGCCGACCTTTGCCGCCCTGGCGGGGGCTCCGCCGGCTAAAGACAGAGCGATCGACGGCAAGAACATCTTTCCCCTGATTTCGGGCAAGACCCGAAGCAGCCCGCACGATCGCTACTTCTTCTACTGCTACACGCATCTTCACGGCGTGCGCAGCGGTCGCTGGAAGCTGATTCTCCCCCGCCCCGCCAAGCCCGCGTGGATGTCGTGGTGGGCCAGAATGGTTGACGAAGTCAAAGAGGTTCAACTTTTCGACCTCAAGAACGACATCAGCGAATCGACAAACGTCGCCCCAAAGCACCCCGAGGTTGTCGCGCGCCTGATGAAAATGATTGAAAGCGCGCGGGAGGAGCTGGACGACTGCGACCGCATCGGCACCGGCGCGCGGTTCTTCGATCCGGAACCGAAACGCCCGGATATCAAGAAATACAACGCCTGGCTCGCGAAACACCGGAAGTGACAGGCAAGCTGTTATGAGGCAGGATCGCTGCTGAGAAAAGGAGAGACACGTTATGAACCGTCGTGACTTTCTCAAGCGTGCGGGCGTCGCCGCCTGCCTGGGTATGCCGGCCGCGAGCGTGAAGGCCGCCACTCGAACGGGAACGGACACATCCCGCAAACCGAACGTACTGCTCATCCTCACCGACGACCAGCGTGGCGACACGATCGGCGCACTGGGCAATCCTCACATCAAGACCCCCAACCTGGACAAGATCGCGCGGTCGGGCTTTGCGTTCGAGAACGCCTACTGTCTGGGCGCCGACGTGGGCGCGGTGTGCCTGCCGAGCCGGAACATGCTCATGAGCGGCCGAGTCTACTTCCGCTTCACGGGCAAGCTCGGCAAGAACAGCCGGAATTACGCCTCCGCCGACAAGCCCAACTTCCCGGACTCCATGAACGCCGCCGGCTACGAAACCTATCACCACGGAAAAAGCGGCAACACCGCGAGGCTGATCCACAAGCGCTTCGACCACTCCAAATATGTCGTTCACCACAACAAGTTCAAGAGCGTGCAGCCGGGCAAGATCGTGGTAGACGACGCCATCAGCTTCCTGAAGTCTCGCTCCCGGGACAAGCCGTTCTTCATGTACCTGGGCGTCTCGGAGCCGCACGACCTGCGTATCCCGGCGCAGGAATACCTGGACATGTACCGCCGCCGGGACATTCCGCTTCCGGAGAACTACCTGCCCTTCCATCCCTTCGACAACGGCGAGCTCACCATCCGGGACGAACGCCTTGAAGCGTGGCCTCGCACGCGGGAGACGATCCGCCGGCATCTCCACGAGTACTACGGCATGATCACCGGGCTGGACCGTCACTTCGGCCGGCTGTTCCGGACGCTCAAAGACCTCGGCCAGTTCGAGAACACCGTCATCATCTTCTCCTCGGACAACGGTCTGGCCATCGGCAGTCACGGCCTGATGGGCAAGCAGTCGGTGTATGAGCACTCCGGCAAGGTCCCGCTCCTCTTCGCCGGCCCCGGCATACCGAAAGGCCGCTCCGATGCGCTGGTGTACCTGATGGACATCTTCCCCACCGTCTGCGAACTCATCGGCGCGCCGGTTCCCGACGGACTGGACGGCTGCAGCCTGGCCTCCGTCATCGGCGGCAGGAAGTCCGGCGTGCGAGAGACATTGTTCTCTTCGTATCGCCAGTGCCAGCGGGCCGTGCGAGACGAACGCTGGAAGCTGATTCGCTACCCGCTGATCAACAAAACCCAGCTTTTCGACCTGCGGAACGATCCGCACGAGACAAAAGACCTGTCCGGCAGTCCGGGCCAGGCTCAGCGGATAGAAAAATTGATGGCCCTGATCCGCCGGTGGCAACGCAAGCTGGGAGACGAACAACCGTTGACGTCGGACGCTCCGAAACCGGCGCAGGTCGATATCGAGTTCTTCAAAAACAACGCCCCTCAGAAGAAAACGAAGCAAGGATAGTGGAATCGATGAGAGAAAGGCCAGATATGAACAGACGAGATTTTCTGCGCACGATGCTCGCCGGGGCCGCCGCCGGATTCATCCTTGGCAACATCGGGACTCGACAGGCCGGTGCGGCAAGCCGTCAGGATGACAGTCCGCCGAACATCATCATCATCTACGCGGACGACCAGGGGTACCAGGACCTCGGCTGCTTCGGCTCGCCGACGGTGCGGACTCCCAACATCGACAGGCTGGCGCGCGAAGGGATGCGGTTCACCAGCTTCTATTCTGCCTACTGCGTTTGCTCGGCGTCCCGGGCGTCGCTGATGATCGGCTGTTATCAGCCCCGGCTGAGCATGCCCGGCGTGCTCGGACCCAACTCGAAGGTGGGACTCCATCCCAACGAGGTGACCATTGCCGACATGCTCAAGAGCCGTAACTACGCCACGATGTGCATCGGCAAGTGGCACCTCGGGGACAACCCGGAAACGTTGCCCACCGCGCAGGGCTTCGACCACTACTTCGGCCTGCCCTACAGCAACGACATGGCACGCATCAAGCCGTGGGGCAACAAGGCCGACGACCTCGACAGGATATGGAAGCTCAAGAAGTGGGACATCTACAAGAACGCCCTCTATCGCGACACCGAAATCATCGAGTCGCCCGTCAACCAGACCACGTTGACGCAACGCTATACCGACGAGGCGGTCCAGTTCATCCGCCGCAACCGGAACAAACCGTTTTTTCTGTATTTTCCTCACACGATGGTGCACGTGCCGCTGTTCGTCTCCGACGACCGCTACGAGCCCGATACGACGAAGGCGTACAAGCTGGCCGTCGAGCACGTGGATTGGTCGGTGGGCCGGGTTCTCCGGACGCTGGAGGAACTGGGGATCGCCGACAACACCCTGATCGTGTACAGCTCGGACAACGGTCCGTGGCTGAGCAAGAAACACCACGGCGGCAGCGCTCTGCCCCTGCGGGCGGGCAAGGGCACGACGTACGAAGGCGGCATGCGCGTGCCCGGCATCATGCGCTGGCCCGCTCGCATCGGCGCCGGGGCCGTCTGCGACGAGGTCGTCAGCACGATCGACATGCTGCCCACGATCGCCTCGATTGTCGGTGCCCAGCCGCCCGATCACCCGATCGACGGACTTGACGTCTCGGCTCTTCTAACGGACCCGAAAACGCCTTCCCCGCATCGCAAAGTGGGCTTCTTCTACTACAAGGGAGGCAAGGTCGAAGCCGTGCGGCGCGGCAGATGGAAGCTGCGAGTTGCAGGCAGGCAACCGGAACTTTACGACCTCGACGCCGACATCGGCGAATCGACCAATCTCGCTTCGGCTCGACCGAAGGTCGTGAAGGAACTCAAAGACCTGATCGCCGCATACGATGCGCAACTGAAAGCGAACAGCCGCCCCGCGTGGCGAGCCGCCGCGAAATGATCCCGGCATCGCATCGGGCAAGAGACAAACACAGGATTGCAGCAGATAGAAACGAGGAGATCGAGCGTATGAACAGACGTGACTTCATTGCGACGATGTCAATGGCGGCGCTGGCGGGTCCGGGCCTGCTCCGCGGGGCCGGACGCCCGTCGAAACGGAAGAGGCTGAACGTGTTGTTCCTGTACTCGGACGACCAGCGTGCCGACACCATCGGCGCCTGGGGCAACCGGTACATCAAGACGCCGAATCTCGACCGCCTGGTGCGAGAGGGCTTCAGCTTCAAGCGCAACTACTGCTTCGGGGGCAACAGCGGCGCGGTATGCGTGCCCAGCCGGGCGATGGTCAATTCGGGCCGGACCTGGTTTCATGTCAAGAACGACCTCTCGAACGCCACGATCCTGCCCGAGCTTCTCCGTCAGCAGGGCTACGTGACGTTCGCCACGGGCAAGTGGCACAACGGCCAGGCGTCCTGGCTGCGCGGATTCGAACGCGGCAAGGCGATCATGTTCGGCGGCATGGCCGATCACACCCGCGTACCGGTGCGCGACCTGGGCCCGGACGGCAAACTCACCGCCCAGCGCACCGGCGGCTCGTTTTCCAGCGAGCTGTTTGCCGACGCGGCTATCGAGTTCCTCAGAGAATACAAAGGGGAGAAGCCCTTCTACGCCTACGTGCCCTTCACCGCGCCGCACGATCCCAGGCAACCGCCCGTCAAGTACCGCGAAATGTACTTCCGGAACCGCCCGCCCCTGCCGAAGAACTTCCTGCCGCAGCATCCCTTCGATAACGGCCATTGCACCGGCGGCCGGGACGAGAACCTGGCACCGTGGCCCCGAACGCCCGAGGTCATCAGCGACCAGCTCTGCGAGTACTACGGCCTGATCACGCACATGGACGAGCAGATCGGTCGGATCCTCGACGCCCTCGATGAGACGGGCCACGCGGGCAGCACCCTGGTGATCTTCGCCTCGGACCAGGGCCTCGCCGTCGGCAGTCACGGCCTCCTGGGCAAGCAGAGCGTATACGAGCACTCGATGCGCTCGCCGCTCATTTTTCGCGGCCCCGGCGTGCCCGAGGGCGCGGAATCCGAAGCGTTCTCCTATCTCTTCGACATCTTTCCCACGGTTTGCGACGTGTTGGGCGTGGACGTGCCGGCCGGCGTCGAAGGCTCGAGTCTCGCCCCCATCTGGCGCGGCGAGAAGTCCCGGGTACGCGACTTGATCTTCCTGCCCTTCCGAGACATCCAGCGGGCGGTGCGCGACGAACGCTGGAAGCTCATACGCTATCCTGAGATCAACTACACGCAGCTCTTCGACCTGGAGAATGACCCGCATGAGACGCGCAATCTGGCGAGCCATCCGCAACACCAGGCCACCGTCGAGCGTCTGCTCGCGCTGATGAAGAGATGGCAAACCAGGGTCGGTGATACGCTTTCGCTTACGACGAACAAGCCGAAACCGAAGGAGATCGACCTGGCCGGACGCGAGCGAAAGCCGGACAGGTGGCAGCCCGCCTGGATTCGGAAGAAGTACTTCGGAGAGATCGAGAAAGGCGCGTGAATCGTCGGATATGTCGGCAAGTGGCACCTGGACGGGGGCATTGCCCGCAAGCAGACGGGAGACGACGCGGTGCGAGCCTGCACGCAGGAAGGCCGACGCCTCGCGAAAAGAAGGCAGTCCCAGCCTCTTTTCTCTTGCATTTTCCGACGAAGCTGTCACAATAAACAGCGGAGAAACACCTCAACACAGTCGCGCCGAATGGTTCTGAAGCCTGTATGGGTCGGTCCATGGGGTCGGGTCGCAATATGGAGGAGTGCGAATGGGTGACATGTTCGGCGAATTGCGGAAGGCAGACCAGTGCGGGCGCCGAGAGAGTGGAGTTGCCGCCCGGCGTGAAGAAATCTCAGAGAATCCGGCTCGTCCCATACTCACAGATACAATCCGCCGCTAAGGCACGTTCGTTGCATGTACGCAGAGGTCTCACGAAAAAGCAAATCTTCTCGGAAAGGGAAAAACGATGAAGCCAGGAATCGGAATTGCTGTCGCAGTGGCCCTGCTTTTTTGTGGGCCCGTTCATGCCGAAAGTGTGGAGTGGATCGACGGCCTCTGGGCCGTGGCGCCGGCCGGGTGGTCGATCAGTCCGGCGAACCCGTCCTCTACCGATGTCATCTCCTTCCAGGGGCCGACGGACAAATCGTACGGAAACAGTTGCAATGCCGAGGGCGCCTTCGGCGGTACGCCCTATCTGGCCATTGACAGTATTACGAAAACGATCGAGCTGAAGTTTCAAGGCCCGCCGCCGGACAAGTGCATTCTGATCCTAAAGCCCGCCGTGGGTTTTCAGGGAGACTTCGGCCCCCTCGCCGCCGGGAAGTGGACGTTCAAATGCACCCACCCTCTCATTGCATTCCAGCTTGACTTCACGGTCAGCGGGGGAGGCGGCGGCGGCAACATCATTCGCGTCGATCAGAATGCCCCGTTGACGATCTGGTTCCCGGACGGCAGCAGTTGGGTAAGGGCATATCCCAGCCTGCAGGACGGACTGGCCGCGGCCCAGCCCGGGGATATCGTCCACGTCGCCGACGGCACCTACGTACCGGATGACGGATCGGGCATCACCGCCGGCGATCGCACCGCGTCGTTTGCGATTCCCGACGAGGTGACGGTCCTGTGTGGTTTTGCCGGCTACGGCGCCCCCGATCCGGATGCGCGGGATGTGGACCTGTATCCGACGGTCCTGAGCGGGGATTTGAACGGTGACGACCTCTGGGGAATCCTGAATATCTCGGAGAACAGTTATCACGTCGTCTCGGCGACGGGATCGGGCACGCTCGACGGCGCGATCGTGACCGCCGGCAATGCAGACGGCTACGGAAGCAACGGTTGCGGCGGCGGCCTCCTTCTGCAATCCTCGAATGTCACGATCAACCGATGCAAGATTCGTGGCAATAAGGCCGATTTCGGCGCCGGTGTGGCATGCCTCGAAGGCCTGGCGCCGCTCCTGATCAACACGGAAATCACGGGCAACTGGGCCTACCTTTTCGGCGGCTGCCTGTACAACGATGACGCCAACGTTACCATGACGAATTGCCTGATCATCGGCAACACCGCCGGCGCCGCAGACGTCCTGGGCGGCGACGCCATTCTCAATACCATGGGCAGTCTCGACATCATCAACTGCACGATCACAGACAACCGGCCCGGGCACATGGCTCCGCCGAACGAGAGAGCCATTGTGAATCTCGTCTGGGGTCCGGGTTTTGTGGACACGATTTCCATCAAGAACAGTATCGTCCGAAACGGCGGCAATGAGATCTGGAGCACCGAACCCGGGATCGTCACCTTGTACTACAACAACATCGAAGGCGGTCCGGGCAGCTACAGCGGCCTCGGAAACATCGACCAGGATCCCCTCTTCAAGAATCTCGGGGCTTTCGGCATCGAAGGTCAGTGGTTCTTCGATGATGACGGATACACCTTGCAGCCGGGATCGCCCAGCATCGACGCCGGGAATCAATCTCTTCTACCTGTCGGTCTGGCCGTGGACCTCAACGGCAACGCGCGCGTTCAGGGCGGGCAGGTGGATCAGGGCGCGTATGAGGGCCTCGGGCTGCCTCCGGCGGTAGTCCTGGTCCCCAACGTGTACAATCAGACCCAAAGCGCCGCTCAATCGACGCTCACCAGTGCCGGTCTGGTCGTAGGGACCATCAGCCAGGCGTACAGCGACACGATTGCCGCCGGACGAGTCATCAGCCAAGACCCGCCCGCCGGCGAAACCGCCGTCGTCGGTTCGGCCGTGAATCTGACGATCTCGGAGGGACCGGAACCCGTGTCATCGTGGCAGTTGTATGAAACCTCGCCCATGATGGCGACGATACCGAGTCCCCCCCCCTCTTCGCCGTTAACGCTCAACGGCTCAGGTGTATGGACGTTCTATGTCAGCGGCCCCGCCGAGTACAAAATCGAAATCACAGGGATCCCGGCCGTAGGCGGCACCTGGACCGCCACCCCTTCGACCGGCACGGTATCGGCTGGCATGAATACGGTCACGTTCGGGATCCAGGGTGTGAATGTCGACCTGAGTTCATTGTCTCCCGGAGACCAGCAGATCGCGGAGATCAAGTTTTACACACGGTAAGAGCAGATCGAGCTTGAGAAAGGGAACCGCTTGATCGCGGCGTCGAAACCTCAGCTACACCCGCGGCACGCCCGGCTTGGGAACCGGCCGAATCGAGCCGTCCCAGGCGGCGATGTCGAGAGGCGACAGACGAAGCTCGGAGTTGAGAATCTCGTCCCAGGTGACGAATTTGCCGGTATACGCCGACTCGCGTCCCATGATGGCGGTCAATGTTGACTCACACAGGAATCGTGTGTCGTTCGGGATCTCGCCGCGCCGCAGCGCCGCGATGAAATCGATGTGCTCCTGGCGGTGGCTCTCGTGCTGACCGGGATGCTCCGTGAACACCCTGGCATTCTCGCCGGTGAACCGGGCTTTGTGGCCGACCATCATACCACGTCCTTTCGTTGCGACGATCTCCTCCCCGATCTTCGCGTCGGTGCCCGCGATCTGGCGGCACATGCTGGTCATGCGAACCCCGTTTTCGTACTCGAATTCGACCGTGAAGTGATCGTAGATATTGCCGCCGCGGTCCGTGTGATACTGGCGTCCTCCCATCCCATAGGCCTTGACGGGATGAGCCTGCATGATCCAGTTGCATCGGTCCAGGTTGTGGACGTGCTGCTCGACGATGTGGTCGCCGCAGAGCCAGTCGACGTGGAACCAGTTGTGAAAATGGTATTCGGGAAGTGTCATCCCCTCTTCACGCTCGCGATACCAGATGTTACCCGTGTTGAAGTAGGCGTGGAGAGACATGACATCGCCGAGATCCCCGTCATGGACGGCTTTGACGAGGTCGGCGTAGTGAAAGACGTGACGACTGTTGAAGCCCGACAACAGACCGATCTTCTTGCGTTTCATCTCGTCCTCGAGCGCGAGTATGCGACGTACGCCCGGCGAATCGGTAGCGCACGGCTTCTCGGCGAAGATATGCACGCCTTTCTCGACGGCGTACTCGATATGCTCCGGCCGAAAGCCGGGAGGCGTGCAAAGCAGGACATAATCAATGCCGGAATCGATCACTTTCTTGTAGGCATCCAGACCGGCGAAGCAATGGTCCGGTTTGACCTTGATGCCGGCTTCCAGAGCGGCGTTTTCCTCCTTGATCTTCAACAAGCGGGCGAGGCTTCTTTCGACCTTGGGCATGAAGATGTCGCCCATCGCCACGAGTTCCATATTCGCACCGGCCAGCATCGCATCTCGCGCGGCCCCCGTGCCCCGTCCTCCGCAGCCGACCAGGCCGATTCGAATCGTGTTGTTTTCACCGGCGTAGGCGCGCGACAATGCCCCGGCCGCCAGCACGGAGCCGGCCACCATTGCCCCGCTCTGGGCCAGGAACTCTCGACGCGAGGACTGATCCGCTGTCGTTACCGACTGACTCTCATCTTGCGTTCTCATAGTCGCTCCTTAGAAAGTAGAGTTTTGCAAAATGGAGATTAG
>CAYPZL010000189.1:0-10492 GCA_964415045.1 uncultured Pirellulales bacterium
CGAAACTTGTCCACCAGTGTGATCAACGGCACGCCGTACTGCAACGCCATCGACGTACATGTTCCGATCACATCCATAAGGCCCCCGACGGTGCTGCCCTCCTTGGCCATGGTGATGAAAACCTCACCAGGCTGTCCGTCCTCGTATAGCCCCACCGTCAGGTACCCTTCATGGCCGGTAACGGAAAACTTGTGCGTGATGCTCTGTCGCGTGTCCGGCAGCCGGCGCCGGAACGGGCGGGCCGGGGCGGCTTCGGCGACCGCCTTGGCCTTTTCGTCTTTGTGCTTGTCGGTCGAGACGGGCTGGAGCCGCTTCGACCCGTCCCGATAGATGGCCACGGCCTTGAGGCCCATCTTCCACCCCTCGACGTAGGCGGCCATGATATCTTCGGTCGTGCTCTCCTTGGGCATATTGATCGTCTTGCTGATGGCGCCGGAGATGAACGGCTGCACGGCCGCCATCATTTTCAGGTGAGCGACGTACTTGATGAACCGCTTGCCGTTGCGTGGCTTGAAAGCACAGTCGAACACGGGCAACTGGTCCTCGATGAGCTTCGGGGCGCCCTCGATCGTTTCTTTCTCGTCGATATAATCGCAGATGGCCTTGATATCCTCGGGCGAATAACCGAGCCGCTCCAGGGCCATCGGCACGGTCTTGTTGACGAGCTTGAGCATGCCGCCGCCGGCCAGCAGCTTGTATTTGACCAGGGCGATGTCCGGCTCGACGCCCGTGGTGTCGCAGTCCATCAGGAACCCGATCGTCCCGGTCGGGGCCAGGACGGTGGTCTGGGCGTTGCGGTAGCCGACCTTGACGCCGGCGTCGAGGGCCGCGTCCCACGCATCCTTGGCGGCGTTGCGCAGGTAGTCCGGGCAATGCGTCTCGGGGATGTCGTAGGCGTGCTGACGGTGCATGTTGATCACCTTCAGCATGGGGTCCTTGTTCTTCTCGAACTCGGGGAAGGTGCCCATCAGCTCGGCCATCTCGGCGCTGGTGGCATAGGCCGAACCGGTCATAACAGCGCTGATAGCCGAGGCCAGGGCCCGCGCCTGGTCCGAATCGTACGGCAGCGCCAGGCTCATGATCAGCGATCCGAGGTTGGCGAATCCCAGACCCAGGGGCCGGAACTGGTGGCTGTTGACGGCGATGTCGGCGTCGGGGTAGCTGCCGTTGTCGACGAGGATTTCCTGGGCGATGATGAAGATGCGAATCGCCTTCTTGAACGCCTCGACGTCGAAGGAGCCGTCCTCCTTGCGAAATCTCATGAGATTCAGGGAGGCCAGGTTGCAGGCGGAGTCGTTGACGAACATGTACTCGCTGCAGGGGTTGGAGGCGTTGATGGGCCCGGAATTGGGGCAGGTGTGCCAGCGGTTGATGGTGCTGTGGTACTGGACACCAGGGTCTCCGCAGACGCGGGTTCCCTCGGCGATCAGTTGCATCAGCTCGCGAGCGGAGTGCTCGCCCATTTTTTCACCGGTGGTTACGGCATAAGTGGTCCAGGTTTCGTCCTTCTCGGCCGCCTGCATGAACTCGTCGGTGACGCGGACGGAGAGATTGGAGTTCTGGAACATGACGCTGTCGTAGGCCTCGTTGTTGAACTCTCCGCTGTATCCGGCCTCGATGAGGGCCCAAGCCTTCTTCTCCTCGACGGTCTTGCAGGTGATGAACTCCTTGATGTCGGGATGATCGACTTTGAGCGACTGCATCTTGGCGGCGCGGCGGGTTTTGCCTCCCGACTTGATCACAGCGGCGATCTGGTCGTACACCCGCATGAAGCTCAAGGGCCCCGACGGTTTGCCGCCGCCGGAGAGCTTCTCTTTGCTGCTTCTCAGTGTTGATAAGTCGGTTCCGGTGCCCGAGCCGTGCTTGAAGAGCATCGCCTCGCTGGTGGCCAGCCGCATGATGTCTTCCATCGAGTCCTTGACCGACTGGATGAAGCACGCCGACGCCTGCGGGTACTCGTAGCTGTTCTCGCAGGGCACCGCCGCCTGCGTTTTCGGGTCCCAGTGGTAGTTGTGCTTGCTGCCGGCGACGCCGTAGACGTCGTAGAGGCCGACGTTGAACCATACGGGCGAGTTGAACGCGCCGTACTGATTGACGCACAGCCAGGTTAGCTCGTGGTAGAACGTTTCGGCGTCGGCCTGGGTGGCGAAGTATCCGTCCTTGCGACCGCGGTCGGCGATGGTCTTACAGACCCGATGGACGAGCTGCTTGACCGAGTTCTCACGCTGGCCGTTCTCGATGTCGCCGTAGAAGTACTTGCTGGAAACGACCTTCGTGGCCAACTGGCTCCAACCGGTCGGTACTTCGATGTTGTCCTGCTCGAAAATCGCTTCGCCGCTGTCGCTGGAAATCTTGGCCGAGCGGGTTTCCCATTCGAGCTGCTCGAAGGGGTGCTGGCCCGGAGTTGAGAAATACGGCTCTACGCTCAAACCTCTCTCATTTTCGGCTTGGAGGGCCTTCCTTGCTCCCGTGCGTTCTTCCTTGAAAGGGTTCTCAGGGTCGAATCTATAAGACATTACGCGCCTCCATGCAGAAAAACAAACACCACAACATATAGATTGGGAGAACGGGGCTCTGCCAGATGTTGTGTCAAAACCTGTAAAACCAGTATCGGCAGATTACTGAGGAATCGATCAGGTGTAAAGGTGAAAAACCGAGAAAATTTCGCCCGGCAGCGCGCGTCTTTGCCTTAACCCTTGCTAAAGCTGTATCTACGCCCAGAAAAAAATTTCGCGTGACATTGAGTTACAGACTTGTTGCCTCCAGCCAGCGTTGTGCAATCCAGGCGTACGCCCGGAGATGCGGATGCACGCCGTCGTCGGCCCAGCGCTCGGGAGCGACTTTGTCGATCAGACGATCGATTTCCTGCTGGAGCGGAACGAGCACAGCGCCGTACGTGGCCGCCAGTTTCCGCACGATGGCAACGTAAGGCCGAACGGCATCGTAGAGTTCGCCCTGGCGGTCGTCGCAGAAGAGAAACGGCTCCATCAGCACCAGTTGCACGTCGCGCATCTGTCTTGCCTGAGAAAGTAACTGATTGTATGTTACTTCGAAGGCCTCCGGCGCCGCGGCCTTTTGAGCGAAGGCCGGTTCCGTCGTCAGTCGGCACACATCGTTGATGCCCACGAGAACGCTCAGCACGTTCGGGCGGTGCGCCAGGCAGTCGCGCTGCCACCGATTCTGCAGGTCGATGATCGTGTCGCCGCCGACACCGGCGTTAATGATACTGATAGTGAGGTTGGGATGCCTGGCGCGAAGGAAGTTGGCGGCGAAGTGCACGTAGCCAAACCCGAGCGGGTGGTAGGCCCGGCGATGCTTGTCGGCGTCGGTGATGCTGTCGCCGATGAACGCGATGGTGTCGTCGTCGTTCAAAGACACCGCAGGTGTCATCCGTCCGTTCTCCTGGTCGCAAGTCTGATTGCCGCCTCCATTCTATGATGTTCCGCGTCTGTGCCAAGCGTCCATCGCGGGAGGCGGGCAGGTGTAGGCCATTTGTGATATTCCGCACAATAACTTCGAAGGCGGGCAGGCCGTATCGGCCGGGACGCTGCCGGCGCGGCTCGAGGTTCGCCAGAGGCGCCGCGCCGTTTGTTTACACCACCTGTAGCAACGCCGAATGTTCGAGGGCGTGCGTTTCGATGATGGCATTGGCAATGGTGCCGTTCCAGGTCGTGCAACCTGAAACGGCACCGGTTTTAGCAGAGACATCAGTCCGACGTTCGCCGGCTCATCAGCCCGAGGTCCAGATCGTACCGTCCGGGTAGATGATGATCGTGAAGTCCGGTGAGGGCGGCGGTGTAGGCGCCGGTGGTTCGTTGGGCGGATTGGTCGGCTCTGAACCGCCGCCGGAGGACTCCGAGCTGCCATAGTCGTGGCCATCGTCGTCGTCCAGCTCATCCCAGAGCTCGTCCAGGGCTTCGTACGTCAGCCACGCCGAGCCGCCCAATTCCAGTACGGAGCCGATCACGCCCTTTTCCGCGAAGGCGGCCTCGTAATCGTACATGTTGACAACGCCCTTCATTTCGAAGACGTTGCTGACGAACTCCGGCGGCACCAGCAGGAACCAGTCCAGGAATTCGTCGGTGTTGTCGTTTTTGCCGGCGATGAGGTGTATCGGGCCTCTCACCAGGTTGGTGGCCGCTTCGCCGGTGTGCTTGAGCAGCTCGAGGATGTCCTCGATGCACATGCCGACGGTGCCTGTGACGTTGTCGAAGTAGCCCCAGGTGATCGCGTTGCCTATCTCCTCAGTCGTTTTCCAGGCGCCTCCGATGGTCCTTCCGGTGTAGATGAACGGCCGTACGAGAGGATTGTTGTCTACGTACACGTTGGCTTCGATGTCGTCGAGGGCGTCGAATACGATGAGATCCAGCAGAGAATAGACCCCGGAGCCGGCGCTGACGATGGTTTCGCCGGCCTGTTGGGGCACCCGGCCGGGCTCGTACAGCGGTCCCTTGCCGTCGTTGCTGCGGAACGGCTCTCCTCGTTCGGAGGCGTATCCCAACGTGAAGACGTTGACGCCGTCTTCGAGAGTCAGGCCCGCACGCTCCAGCGCCATGCCCAGACTCTCCACGGAGTCCCGCGAGCCTTCCCTGACGGCGTGGCCCCTGTACTTGTCGAGGTCCGCTGCGAGAGACCACGGTTCGGCCGGAGTGCGCCGTCGGACTTTCGGCCTCTCGGGACGGTCGCGAAATCGCTCAGGATCGAGCATGGAGTCCCAGAGCTCGTCCGTCCTCGCCGTCGGACGTTCGGGGGAGGCTTCGACCTCGGCCCGGTACCGCTCCAGATCCTGCTTCAGCGGCGACGACTCTTCCTCGGTCGCTGTGACGGCCCGCTTCGAGGCGCGCTCGTACAGGGCCCTGTATCTATCCATGGTTCTGTCCATGGGGGACCGTGGCCGGGCGGCGACCGTGGCGGAGCCCTCCGGTTTCCCGGTCAAGGGGCCGGGCGCTTCGGCCACTCGCGGCCGGGGCGCCGGCTCGCGCTCGGCCGCCACGGCCGGCGTCGGCCCCGGCTGCTCGGGCGGCGCGTACTCATTGGCATCCACCGCCGCAACCGGAGGTTCGGACGCGCTTTCGGCCGCCGGCTTGGCGATTGCATTGAGAAGGGCTTTGTATCGGTCCATATCCCGTCTTGCCGCCGAGGTGTTCTCGGTGTCTGCCACAGGGGCGCGCAGCGCCGTCGAAGGCTGCGGTTCCGCGACGCGCGGGGCGCGTTCGGCCGGCGTCGTCGGCGGTGCGCTGCTCTCGGTCAGACGCTCGCGCGTAGGCAACGGCTCATTGGCTGTCACGGTCGTACGTGGCGCAGCGGTCTCTCCGGTCGCGCGGCGGCTGGTCGCAGGTTGCGGCTCGGCTTCGCGCGGCGCCGCTCTCGGTGCGGCCTCGACAAGCGAACTGTACTCGGCTGCGGTCCGCTCTGTCGGCGGGGAGACCCGCCGGCTCGTGTCACTGCGTTCCTGCGCGGGCTGCCGGGCCACTCTCGGTTGGTCCGCCGGTGGTGCCGGCTGCGGCTCGGGAGCCGCCGGGGCACGTCTCCGATTTGGATTGCCGAGAACGCGGTACCCGCTTACGTTGCGCTGCAAGGCGAAACGATTATCGAGGCTCGAAGGGACTCGCCTGATCGGGGTCGGCGCGGCGGGCGCAGGAGCTTCCGCAGCCGCAGGCAGCGGTTCCCTCCGGGTGGCGGCTCCGGCCGGCTGGCGGCTGGCGGCGGTGTATCCGTCGGCCTCGGGCTGTGCCGCCACACGATCGTCAGTCCTTCGTGATGTATTCGTCGATGAGGAACCGCCCAGCGCCCGGTATCGATTCAGGTTCGTCGTTGCCGGGCGGGTCGGACTGGTGCTCGGCGCCGCACGCGCGGGAGCCTGGCCGCCGCCCAGCGAGCGGAACGTTCCCAGGTTCCGCGTTACCGGCCCGCTGCTGCGCAGCCCGGTGAAGCCCTGCGGGCTGGATGATCTCGTTGTCGCAGCAGACCCTGAAGGTCGCGCGCTGCTGAGAAGTCTGTTCGCGCCGCCGGTGGTGTTGAGCCTGCCGGCGAGATTCTTCATGTAGCCGTTCGGGTTCATCGGATCGATCAACCCTCCGGAGAAACGACTCCCGCCGGTGTACCGGCTCCCGCTCTTTTCCTTCGAGGCTTTCGTCCGGTCGGAGTCGTTCGACTCCGCGGCCAGGCAGAAGGTCGCGATGCACGCGCACATCACGAGGCCGGCGATTCCCCGGCGAAGGGACATTCGGCCCCTGCGTGCCTGCCGCCTTCGGCGGGCCACCGCGCCACCGCCGCCTTTCCCGGGCTGGCCGCCTGATTGGGAGTTACCCTTTGGGTAGGTACCGCTCATTATCATCACCCCCTATAAACCCATGTCGACTCGACAAATCCCCCCCTGGGGTCGATCCAACGTTTGCCTCCGAGCCGCAGGATCGTCAGTGCCGCCACCCGTGTGTCATGCTACGGGCGGCCCCGCGAATCCGTCGGCCCCGTCTTCCCAAAATACAGTATGTGCGCACCACAATACGCCTTTATGGCAATCCATCCGTGGGAGACTACTGTTGCAGATCGGAGATGCTCCTGCATTCCTCGAATTATGTTCGTATTATACCGGATCAGGGCACGGACGTCAAGTATTAAGGGCTGGCGGAACGAGGGTTGGACGCCGCAATCGCCTTTTTGGGCGAATTCGGGGCTATGGCAGCGGCCGGACGCCCTATAACCCCTGTGAGAAAATGGCCTTTTCTTTCGGGGACGGTGCGTTTAGAGGCTTTCTCGTGCCTTGGACCTGCGTTGCACGGCCGGACGCTGCGGTTTCGGCCGCGCTTGTTCCGGACCCGATGGCAGGGCGGCCAAACTCTTTTGCCGGTGCGAGCGTACGGCTACAATGGGGCCGGTTCCGCAAAAAGACGCGCGCCGATTTGGACGACGAAAGACCCGTGACGGCAGACCGTGAGAAACAGAGGCTGGAGCGTATCCGCCGGCAGATCAAAGATCTTCCGACCGGGCCCGGACTGTATTTCATGAAGGCCGGCGACGACCTCGTCCTTTATATCGGCAAGGCCAAGAACCTGCGTTCGCGGGTGGCCAGCTACTTCCAGCCGGCCAGCGATCTGGAGACGTCCCGGGGGCCGCGCATCGCCGAGATGGCCGCCCGGGTCGAGAGGGTGGACTGCCTGGAAGCCGAGACGGAGGTGGACGCCATGCTGAAGGAGGCCCGTCTGATCAAGGACATCCGGCCTCCTTACAACGCCGACCTGACCGACGACAAGACGTTTCCGTATCTCGAGATCACCACGCGCGAGGATTTTCCGGGCGTCTACATCACGCGGAAGCCGCGCAGCCGGGGGACCCGCCTTTTCGGACCGTTTGCCAACGTCAAGGATCTGCGGGCCGTCCTGGTGGAATTGCAGAAGATCTTTCGGTTTCGCACCTGCAACCTGACGATCGAGGCGAGCGACCCGAAGCGCCGGTTCTTTCGGCCTTGCCTGCTCTACAGTATCAAGCAGTGCACCGCGCCGTGTGCGGCCCGCATCGAGCAGGACGAATACAAGAAGGTCGTTCGGGACTTCATCCGCTTTCTGCGCTCCAAACGCTCCACCGTCCTGCGCTGGCTGCGGCGACAGATGGAGGAGGCGTCGGAGAAACTGGAGTTTGAGAGGGCCGCGGTCTTCCGCGACCGGATTCGATTGATCGAGGGACTCGACGCGCGCGGAACGCCGGAGGAGCATGTGCAGCCCGAAGTGTTTGCCGCCGACCCCACCGAGGCCCTCGTCAAGCTGCGTGACATTCTGGACGTCCCCGACCCCGTCCGCATCATCGAGGGCATCGACATCGCCAACATCAGCGGGGCCGAGGCCGTCGGATCGCTGGTCAAGTTCATCGACGGGCGTCCCTTCAAGAGCGGGTATCGCCGGTTCAAGATCAAGACGGTCACGGGCATCGACGACTACGCGATGATTGCCGAGGTGGTCCGGCGGCGGTACAAGTACGCCCTGCGGGGCGAGGAGCTCTGGCCCGACCTGATCCTCATCGACGGCGGGCTCGGCCACCTCAGGGCCGCCGAGGCGGCGTTGGGCGAGATGATCGCGCAAGCGTCCGCCGAGCCCGAGGCCCGGCTGGAGATGCCGCACAGCAGGATCGCCTCCATCGCCAAACGCGAAGAGGACATTTACCTGCAAGGCAGCCGGCGACCCCTGAAGCTGCCGGCCCATTCCCCCGTCCGCAAGCTCCTGCAATACGTGCGCGACGAGGCCCACCGCTTCGCCCAGCACTACCATCACATCCTCCGCTCCAAGAAGATGTTCAACGAGGACGCGTAGCTCGGAGTCTCGACCGGGCAACCGGCGCTGCCGCAGCACGGTAGTAGCCGCCCCGGAGCGCCGCTCTCTTGCCCACGCCGGGACCGCGCCGGAAGGTCCGAATTGGCGCGCGATCCCTGCGGTGTTACACGAATTACGCTTGCCCTTTGCGCGGTTTGTCATCCTGAACGAAGCGCAGCGCAGTGAAGGATCTGGGCTGCGCACGCAAGAGACTTTTCATTCGCAGGCCGGATCCTTCGCCTGCGGCTCAGGATGACAGAGCCGTATCGCGCGCGGATCTTTCCAAATCCGTATTATGGGGCCTCAAATCGGGGCGGTCGCTTTCGGGAAGCCCCTGCGTGCTCGAAATCATCACAGTTCCGCTCCGCCGCCGGATGGTTAAACCCGCCGGTCCTTTTGGTCGATACTTCCCGTGGATATGACTTCGCTGGCGGGTACGGAGGTCCGCCGCCAGGAGGCGGCAGGGAAGCCGCCAATCGTACACTGAGTGAGGATGGGTTCTTAACCGGATTGGCCCCTGATGGCTGGAGCCGAGAGGCTTTCGGTCGGGCGGGAGGGTACTATCGCTTTCGACGCGACTCTCAAAGATTACCTCAAAGAGATCGACGAGGCATCGCTGCTGACGGGCCAGGAGGAGTACGAGCTGGGCAAGCAGATCGTGGAGCACAACGATCCGTGGGCCCGCGAGCTTCTCGTTCGCAGCAACCTGCGTCTGGTCGTCAACATCGCCAAGAAATTCGCCGGACGGGGGATGAGCCTGGGCGACCTGATCGAAGAGGGCAATCTCGGTCTGATCAAGGCGGTCGATTACTTCGACCCCGAGCGCGGGACGCGTTTCAGCACGTATGCGGCGTGGTGGATCAAGCAGAGCATCAAGCGGGCTCTCCTGGAGAACGTTCAGCCG
This sequence comes from uncultured Pirellulales bacterium, assembly GCA_964415045.1. GTDB lineage: Bacteria > Planctomycetota > Phycisphaerae > Sedimentisphaerales > Anaerobacaceae > CAYPZL01. The sequence continues at coordinate 9,208 of CAYPZL010000189.1, forward strand.
GTCCACGTGCCGACGTACATGGTGGCCCTGATCAACCAGTGGCGCCACACCGCCGCCGAGGCCGAAAGCCGGCTTGGCCGGAAGCTGGCGGTCCCGGAGATGGCCGAACTGATGCAGTTGCCCCTGCGCAAGGCCAAGGTCATTCATCGCATCGTCGAGGTGCTCAGCAGCGCCGGCGAAAGTCTGGGGGCCGACGACGAGGACGAGAACCAGGTTCTTGAGGCGACGCTGGAAGACGAAAGTGCCGGCCGGCCGGAAGACCCGCTCGTCGAGAGCGAAGAGACCGCCAAGGCCCTGCGGCTCCTCGATGAAATCGACCCGCGCGAGGCCGAGGTGCTCCGCCGCCATTACGGTCTCGGGGGACGTGAGCCCATGAGCCTGAAGGAAATCGGCAGGGACATGGGGCTGACACGCGAGCGCATTCGCCAGATTCGCCGCGACGCCCTGACGAAACTCTACGACTACATGGAGACCGTATAGAGGCTTGCATTTGTGGGTCGATTTGGCGAAAATGACCTTTTGGTAGAGAACGGTTTTGCATGGCGGCTCGATTGACCAAGGAAGGAACGCCGATGACCACAGAAGGCACTGACCTGGCGCGGTATATCCGTGACATCCCCGACTGGCCCAAACCGGGGATCCTGTTTCGTGACATCACACCTCTGCTGGCCGACCCGACGGCCTTTCCGACGGCGGTGGAGGCTCTGGGCGCGCCCTTCCGCGAGGCGGGCGTCGAGTACGTGGTGGCGGTCGAAGCGCGGGGCTTCATTTTTGGTGCGGCCGTGGCCGCCCAGCTCGGCGCCGGTTTTGTCCCCATCCGCAAGAAGGGCAAGCTGCCCTGCGCCACCGAGAGCGCCAGCTACGAGCTCGAATACGGAATCGATCTGATCGAGATGCATCGCGACGGGGTGCCCGCCGGCGCCAGGGTCCTCATGGTCGACGATCTCCTGGCCACCGGCGGGACCATGAAGGCCGCCTGCGAGCTCGTCGAAAAGGTTGGAGCCGAAGTCCTCGCCATCAGCTTCCTCATCGAGCTGAGCGACCTCCAGGGCCGCCGACAACTCGCCCCCTACGACATCCATTCCGTCATCGTGTACTGATCGTTTTGAGGTGCAGGCTTCTTCTCTTTGGGGTGGGTCTGGAATATGGACTGGAAAAGCTGCGTGCGTGGATCGAGGGGGATTCTGGCCCGGCAGGGCCCGTCATCCTGAGCCGCAGGCGAAGTTCTTAACTGGACTTTTGCAAAATGGAGATTAGGCTTGCTTTAGGGAGGAAAAATCTTCTT
>CAYPZL010000190.1:0-10387 GCA_964415045.1 uncultured Pirellulales bacterium
ACCAACGATTTCCTTGAAGAATATAAGCCTACTCTCCATTTTGCAAAACTCTTCTTGGCGACCTCACATTATCAGACCGCCGAGGCGAGAACAAAAATTTTCGCCGCCCATAATAAGCCAACCGCCGCGATTGTTCGACCGCGTGCGGTTTTTGGCCACAGTGTCACGCCGGCCCATCCGATAGCGACAACGCGGGCGCCGTCTCGGGCCGGGCAAACCAGAATCACAACAACCCCATTCCAAAGGGTGGGACCATGTATTCGCAGAGGACTTTCGAACGCCGCGCCACGTCCATCGCCGGTTTGAACCGGGCGCAGCTCAAGAACCGCATCAAGCACTTCCGCGGCCGCTTCAAGCTCGATTTCACCGACGACTACCTCGACGGCATCAGCGTCGACCGCCTTCGCCACATCCTGCTGGCGGCGCTGATCAACGCCAGGTCGCACCACTGAGCGCGAGCGAAGAAAAAGAAAGTTCCCATCTGAGACGCGCTCAAATGGGAACTCATTTGCCAGGTATCGTTGCTCCGGCCCAACGAAGCGGCCGAATCGACAACCGTAGTTAGAAGCTGGGAGCGTAGCCGACCTTGCCCCAGCAGGCCTTCTGCAATTTGTACAGGTCCTCGCTGCCGGATTCGGTCGTGGGCGAATAGTGATTGCCCGGGTGGCCGATCTGGCGGTTCCGGCCTTCCTTGATGGTATCGGAGCCTCTCCATTTCCAGTAATCGGCGTGGCCGTCGGCCATGCAGACGTTGGTGCCGTCGCCGTGCCGCACGGGCGGATCGTCCCACCACTGGGCTGTGTTGTAGTTGACCGCAAAGCTGTCGGGCGTGACCCAACCCTCGTCGATATAGACCATACGCTCGGCCGGGGTCGGACTGCCCATGTCGGTGGTCCTCTTCAACCACAGCACGGTGTTGCCGTTTCTCTTGCCGACGGCATTGCGATCGTTTTGACTGGCTGTGGCGGTCCCCTGGCCGGACCGGTTCAGCCCGTTGACCGCATCCATCGCCGCATACGTCACCAGCTCGCCGCGCGTCCCCGTCGGGCAACTGAACAGCTTGATCTCGCTGACGAAGGGCCACATGGCGCCTTTGCGAATCTCGCTTTCCTGTTGCTCCTCGGGCAGTTGCTCGCCCTGTGAATAATTGCCCGACCAGCACCGCCCGACCCAGGCGTTCTCCGTATAGTTGCCCCAGGTTCGGCTCATGCCGGCGGCGCCGTTGACGATCCGGCTGTCGTTCTCGTCGGCGTACATGATCCAGGCGAGCCCCAATTGCTTGAGGTTGCCCATGCAGACGGCCCGCTGGCCCTGCTCGCGCGCCCGCTGCAGAGCGGGCATCAGGATCGCCATCAGGATCGCGATCACAGCGATCACGACCAGAAGCTCGATCAAAGTGAAACCCCTTATTCGTTTCTTCATTCGTTGCTCCTATTACAGTTAGACCTATTGCCCGGCGGCAAAAATGCCGCCGCGAGACTTGCCTTGGGGATCAGAAGACGTGATTGAATCGCGGCGTCTTAACAGTCTTTACGCAGTTGGACCTGCCACGCGGCCCCAAACATGCCACCCCATAACCTTGCTATCGAAAAACCCGATTGAATCTCGGCGTCTTAATAGTCCTTGAAGCCCCTCATCCACGCCGGCCAGTCGGCTGGATTGCAGCCCCCTGCCTTGGTCCATGGGCCGGCTGTGTTGTACGTTTTGCTCCACTTGAGCGTCCAGAGCTCCTTGAGACCGACCGGGCGCACCGACCAGTCGCAGAACAGATTGTTCAGAGTACCACCGTGCCGGTCCACACAGACGCGCTCCATCTCGTTGGTGTTGGGCCGGTCGGGAATCGCCATGATACCATCGGTAATTTCCGGCGGCTGATCCCGAAAGCGAGGCCACGCGTCGACCCACCACTGACCCTGGAACAGGGGGATATTGTACGCGCCCGCTACATTCGGCGTGCGCCAGTACTCCGAGCTCGGCCCGCGACCCCATATCCCATTGGTGCGGTTGGGGCGAAGGTTGCACATCCAGCCGTTCGGCCCGTAGCTGCCGATATACTCGTTGGGCGAGTCCCGGTTAACCACCCAGGCGTCGTACGCCCAGGAACCGATCTTCTGGTAGTTGGAAGGCTTGGGGGCCATGGGACAGACACGAATGTCCTCGTTGACGGTCTCGTCCATCTCCATCATTCGCACGAACCACCATTCGCCGTTGCCGTTGCCTTCACCGTTGAGCCAGTAGCCGTTGTTTTCGTCGCAGTACATTTTCCAGATCAGGGCCCACTGTTTCAGGCGGGCCTGGCAGACGACCTTTTTGGCCTGTTTTTTGACGCGGCTCAGGGCGGGCATGAGAATGGACATCAGCAGGGCGATGATCGCAATAACGACCAACAGCTCGATCAGCGTGAAGCCTTTTCTCTTGGACATTTTCAACTCCTTGTTTTTGCGGCTCCGGCCGGATTCGACAAACGTCCTTCCCTGCCGACGGCAATTCAATAAGACCCTTGCGCCGCCGAAGCAGATCGCTACACGATGGGCGGTCCGTTCCACCGCAGTGGGAGATGCGCAAACACCTGCCGTTGTTCCCTTTTCGCGGCCGCCACTGGATATTTACCGCAATACCCCGGAATGAAGAGGCCAAAGCTGCTCAATATACCGCACCCCCCCTGTACGACCTCAGTTCTCCGGTTCGAGTGACTCGGGGCCACCCAAATACTCTATGGTACCACCGCCGCAAGAGGCTGTCAAGGGTACAACCATCCAATTATGGGACGGCCCCCGAGCCGGTTTGTCCGCCCTCCGCGATCCGCAAACCCAGTATTTGCCCAGCTTTACGTATCAACCCGGAGACAAACCACGCCGCAAGACAAGGCAAAAAGAAATCCGCCAATACTTCGTCTCCTACGCCACACGGCGCTTGTCGTCCCTTCGCTCGCGCTCAGGGCAGGCTCTGAACGCAGCGCAGCGGAGTGAAGGATCTGCCCTGCGTAGGAGAAGAACCTCTCATCTCCAGCCCGGATCCTTCGCTTTCGGCTCAGGAGGACAGACCCTGACCGCCGGGAGTTTCCCGCAAGCGGTTCCGCTGGCTTACAGGACGCCCTTTTTTAGGATGACGTTGGCGTAGAGGGCCTTTTCGCTGGTGGCGACGACGGCGTAGGCCTTTTTGGCGCGTTCGTAGAATGCGAATCGCTCGACGAACTCGAAATCGGAGAACTTTTCGCCGCTGTCGGTGACGATGGTGCGGTACTGCTCCCAGATGGTGGGTTTGGTGTCGTCGCCGGGCACGACGCTCATCAGTGCCACGGGGCGATCGACGTAGATATCGAGGGGCAAGAGCTTGAGTACGGCCTCGAGCAGCTCGGGGACGCCGTGGCCGTCGCAGCGGAGCAGCCGCTGGGCGACGCTGGCGGCGGGAAAATTGCCGTCCGCCAACACAATCTCGTCGCCGTGGCCCATCTCCATCAGCGTCTTCATCAATTCGGGCGAGAGGATCGGAGGAATGTTCTTCAGCATCGTATCAATTCTCCTATTGCATCGATTACAGCCTGGCCGATGCCGATGCAGTATATCGACGCAGGAGCGGATTGCAAGCATCGAGCAGGTGATTCCCGTGTGGCCGAGAATCCGCCCTGCCGGTGGCCCCCGTAGTGCGGGTCGGTGCCGGCGTCAGGGGCCGCCTGGTGGTGGCTTTGGCGGTCCGGCTGAGTTTCTTCGGGCCGGCGTGTTGACAGGCGGCGCGGTCTCGCGTAGGATACGGTCCCGTTGGCATTGGGTTGGGGCGTGTGGCCGCAACTGAGACTTTCCTTATTTTGAGCAGGTTGCGTGGTTTGCCAGGCGATATGATCGTGCTTGCCACGGGGTTGACACCAGAGTGAAGATTGTAGTCTGTATTCCCGCTCGTTACGCATCGACGCGCTTCCCCGGGAAGGTTCTCGCCAAAGAGACGGGCAAATACCTCGTCCAGCACACCTGCGAGCAGGCTTGCAAAGCCCGGCTGCCCGAGAGGGTCATTATCGCCGCCGACGATGAGAAGATCGTCGTCGCCGCCGCCGAGTTCGGGGCCGAGTGCGTGCTGACCTCACCGGCGCACCAGAGCGGGACCGACCGCATCGCCGAGGCCGTGGCGGACCTCGACGTCGATATCGTCATCAACGTCCAGGGCGACGAGCCCGAGATCGACCCCGACCACATCGATTACTTAGCCGAGCTGCTTCTGCAGAACCCCGATTATCCCATGGCGACCCTGGCGACCCCGTTGCACGAGGCCCGCCACGTCGCCGATCCCAACGTCGTCAAGGCGATCGTGGACGCCCGGGGCAAGGCGATCTACTTCTCCCGCTGCCCGATCCCGTACGACCGGGAGAATGCGGGCATCGGCGCGCCGGAGCAATACCTGCGCCACCTCGGGATCTACGCCTATCGCAAGGACTTCCTGGCCACGATCACCACGCTGGGCCAGACGCCCCTGGAGAAGCTGGAAAAGCTCGAGCAGCTCCGCGCCCTCGAGAACGGCTACCCCATCCTCGTCGGCCGGATCGACCACCCCTGCGAAGGCATCGACACCCCCGAACAATACGCCGCGTTCGTTAAGCGGTACGAAGCGCAGGCGAAGAAGGAACAAACAACGGAATGACCCCAGCAACATGAGGTAAGGGTTCAAATGGCTGACAGCAAAGAGCTTTTGACGAAGATTAGTGACGTTTCGACGGAGAGCGAGTTCTTTTCTCCGATCCCGAAGAACTACCGGCGGGGCAAGACCAGGTACGTCTTCGTGATGGGGACGGTGATGAGCGGCCTGGGCAAGGGGATTTTCTCCTCGTGCTTAGCCAAGCTCCTTCAGGACAAGGGTCTAAAGGTCGCGCCGATCAAGCTGGAAGGCTATCTGAACGTCGATTCGGGCACGCTCAACCCGTTCCGGCACGGGGAGGTCTTCGTCCTCGACGACGGGATGGAATGCGACATGGACTTAGGCACGTACGAGCGCATGCTGGATCAGGACCTGAGCAAGGCCAACTTCGCCACCAGCGGGCAGATCTTCAGCTCGGTCCTGAACAAGGAGCGGCACGGCGACTACCTCGGGCGGGACGTGCAGATGATTCCCCACGTCACCGGGGAGGTCAAGCTCAAGCTGCGCCGGCTCGCCGCCGAGACGCAGGCGGACGTCGTCTTCGTCGAGATCGGCGGCACCGTCGGCGACCTGGAAAACGCCTACTACCTCGAAGCGATGCGCGAGCTGGCGTACGAGGAAGGCCCGCACAGCAGTTGCTTCGTGGCGCTGACGTACATCCTGGAGCCGCCGGCTTTGGGCGAGCAGAAGTCCAAGGCCGCCCAGCTCGGCATCAAGCAGGTGATGCAGCTCGGGATTCAGCCGGACATCATCGCGTGCCGCGCCGGCAACCCCGTCAACGAAACCGCCCGACAGAAAATCAGCATCTACAGCAATGTCCCCATCGAGCGCGTGGTCAGCCTGCACGACTCGGCCAGCATCTACATGATCCCGTCCATGCTCCGCGAGCACAGCCTGGACTTCGAGGTCCTGCGCCTGCTCAAGATCGAGGACCGGATCGACCTGGGGTACGAGCGCAAGGCCTGGGCCCAATGGTGCGACTTCACCGACAAGATCGGCGCGGCCCGCTACGAAACCACCGTCGGCATCACGGGCAAATACACCTCGGTGCGCGACAGCTATGCCTCGATCATCAACGCGCTGGAGCACGCCGGCATCGCCCTGGGCGGCGACGTCAAGATCAAGTGGATCGACACCACGAATCTCACCGACAAGAACGCCGCCGAGTATCTGGCCGAGGTCGACGGCATCATCGTGCCCGGCGGTTTCGGGATGCGCGGCACCGAAGGAAAGATCGCCTGCATCCGCTACGCCCGCGAGAACGACCTGCCCTATCTGGGGTTGTGTCTGGGCTTTCAAATGGCGGTCATCGAGTTCGCCCGCAACGTCTGCGGGCTCAAGAACGCCGCCAGCACCGAGCTCGATCCCAAGACGACCGAGCCGGTCATCGACATCCTGCCCGAGCAGAAGAAGATCGAGGACCTCGGCGGCAACATGCGCCTGGGAGGCAGGGACATCGAGATCAAGCCCGAAACGCTGGCCTGGAACCTGTTCGGCCAGAAAAGCTCGGTGCGCATGCGGTTTCGCCATCGATACGAGGTGGACCCGAAGTACATTGAGACGCTGGAGAAGAGCGGCCTGGTCTTTTCGGGAAAGGCTCCCGACCAACCCATCATGCAGATCCTCGAGCTGCCCGAGCACCCGTTCTTCATGGGCACCCAGGCCCATCCGTGCCTGACCTCGCGGCCCCTGCGCCCCCAGCCCATGTTCGTCGGACTGGTCGCGGCCGCCATGCAACGTCACCACCTCCAGGGCAACCTGCCCAACTGCATCGAAGCCGTAAGAAAGGTATGCGCCGTCGAGGCGTAGAGGCCGGGCGGCGGGCAGGCGGAATCGTGGTCTGGCGGTTTCCAAAACGGGTTCGTGTTGGTATGATGTGAGTTTCGATACGGAACGTGCGGGTATCGTCTCGCGCGTCAAGCCGAGGTCTTTAGCAGGTGGGGTTCTGGCCCCGCCGGTTTGTTTTATTGGGAAGCCGGTAGAAAATGGATGAGCAAGACAAGGTCGGCGGCTCGACGGACAGCGAGCGGGTTCAGTTCGGTCAGCCCCGGCGCTACCTGATTAACATCGATTCGATGGCGACGAACCAGCTTTTCGCCGATTGCGTCGTCGTAGGCGCGGGCCTGGCGGGCCTGCGGGCGGCGCTGGAGGTGGCCAAACGACGCAACGTTATCGTCGTCTGCAAAGGCAGCCTGGAAGACTCCAACACCTGGAAGGCCCAGGGCGGAATCGCTTCGGTCCTCAACGAGGACGATACGTTCGAGTCGCACATTGCCGACACCTTGGAAACCGGTTGCGGCATCTGCGACGAAGCGACCGTCGGGCAGGTGGTGCGCAAGGGCCCGGCGCTGATCCGGGAGCTGCGCCAGTGGGGCACGCAATTCGATCTGGTGGACGGACACATTGATACGACTCTCGAAGGCGGGCACTCGCGAGCCCGCATCATCCACGCCCACGGGGATGAGACCGGCCGGGCCGTCGCCGAGACCCTCATCGACACCGTCAGGAACACGCCGGGCATCAAGGTCATCGAGTATTTCTTCACCGTCGATCTGCTCACCGACGAAGAAGATCGCTGCTGCGGCATCATCGGCATGGACAAGGATCGGGGCCTCCAGATCATTTGGGCCGCCAACACCATCCTGGCCAGCGGCGGCGTCGGCCAGTTGTATCGCGAGACCACCAACCCCTCCGGCGCCACCGCCGACGGGCTGGCCATGGCCTACCGCGCCGGCGCGGTCCTGCGCGACATGGAGTTTCTCCAGTTTCATCCGACCACGCTCTACGTCGCCGGCGCTTCGCGGGCGCTGATTACCGAGACGCTGCGGGGCGAGGGGGCCTACCTGCTCGATGCCCAGGGGCAGCGCTTCATGAGGGACTACCACGAGGCCGGGGAGCTGGCTCCCCGCGACGTCGTGAGCCGGGCGATCCTGGCCCAGATGCGCAAGACCGAATCGACGCACGTTTACCTCGACATCCGGCACCTCGACAAGGAATTTTTCGCCAAGCGATTTCCGCTGATCAGCGACCTGGTGGAGAGCTTCGACATCGACGTCGCCCACGATCTGATCCCGGTGCGGCCCAGCGCTCATTACATGATCGGCGGGGTCAAGACCGATGCGACCGGCCGCACCAGCATCGAGAATCTCTACGCCTGCGGGGAGGTTGCCTCCACCGGGCTGCACGGCGCCAATCGCCTCGGCAGCAACTCGCTGCTGGAGGGGCTCGTCTTCGGGACCGTGGCGGGCGAGGCGGTCTCGGCCGGGCACAAGGCCGATGTCACGTCCATGAAGCATCCCGCCATCCAATACAGCATCCCCCATTCCGACCGCAGCCGGCTCGACGCCGCCGACGTCCGAAACGCCCTGCGCGCCCTGATGTGGCGCAACGTCGGCATCACGCGCAAGGCCCAGCCCCTGGCCGAGGCTCAGGAGATCATCCGCTTCTGGCACCGCTACGTGATGGACAAGGCCTTCGACAGCCCGGACGGCTGGGAATGCCAGAACATGCTCACGGTCTCGCTGCTGATGGCCCACGCCGCGGAGCTGCGGAAAGAAAGCCGGGGCGTTCACTACCGCATGGACTACACGCAGACCGACGACGAGCGTTTCAAGAAGCACATCGAGCTCGTGTGCTCACGGTGACGCCGCCGGCGCGGGTGTCCCTCCGCCGGCGCCGGGCAGGGCGTCCGGATCGATGCCGAAGTGCCACAGATGTTCCGGCCTGGCGGGCACGTCCTTGCGGACCATCCGGAACGGATTGTCGCTGTCCACGACGTTCTTGAGGTTCTGGGCGTGGATGACCTGTACCCAGTACGGCTTGTCCTTGATGTAGTGTTTCTTCACTTCTCGCGGGATGCGGCAGTGACCCCACTGGCAGATGGAGCGCGGGTCCTCCGAGCTTTCCACCAGGGTGGGACAGTTGTTGAGCCAGTACTCCATGAACCACGCGCGCCGGTCGGTCAGGTCCATGATGAGCCCGAAGGGGAAGACGATCACCCAGGGTTTTTCCCGTTCGGCGTGTTGGGCGGTCCATGTGGCCTGAAGGGTCTTGACTGTGTCGCGGTGGAAGGCGTCGTCGTTGTCGATGCGGGTGGTGATCAGGTCGTACCGGCCCGGCGCGAAACTCTGCAGCCAGGGGATCCGGCCGTCCGTGGGGTAGATCAGCTTCATGTTGGCGTAGCCGCTGCTCTCCAGCGTCCGGATGTAGCGCTCGGGGGTCCGCCGGTCCATCAGGACCAGCTAGGTGAAGTTCTGGCAGGTCTGTCCGGCGATGGACGGCAGCGTGATCGTGGCGAACAGTCGGAGGCGATGCTCCATCCAGAGATCGGGCGGAACCCGCAGGGCAGTCTTGGGGTCGTAGAGGCCGGCGTTGAAGCGGGTCAGGATGTAGTGCTTGAACGAATCCATGCGCCGATTCGGGGTCTTTCCTACGTGCCTCTGTGCCCTCCCCCGGTCGATGGCTCTCGGCCGCTGCGATAAAAGTGGATGTTCACGTCTTGCAGGGTGGCGATGCCCTCTTCGATTACCTCGTCGACGATTTCGAGGAAGCTCTGGATGTTCTCCTTTGTGTCCACGATCTCGACGACGATGGGCAGGTCCTGGGACAGGCGGAGGATCTTGGCGGTGTGCATGCGGCTGTGGGCTCCGAACCCTTCCAGGCCGCGCAGCACCGTCGCCCCGGCCATGTGACGCTGCCGCGCCTGACGCACCAGCCATTCATACAACGCCGTGCCCTCGTGCCGGTCGCTCTCGCCGATGAAGATCCGCAGCAGTTGTCCGTCCTTGCCAAGCATCTGTTACCCCGAGAAGTTCTGCAAAATGGACAGTAGGCTTATATTCTTCAAGGAAATCGTTGGTTTGATTTCCTTGAAGAAGGGTTCTGTATACCCATACGCAAAGCACTTCCGTTCTCGGGAGGAAAAATCGCGAAGAAGATTTTTCCTCCCTAAAGTAAGCCTACTCTCCATTTTGCAGAAGTCCACTCACCACCTGAGATTCGATAGTCCGTATCCGATCGCCACAGCGGCGAACCCGAGGATCAAGTGCAGCCCTACGTACAGCAGAGCCGCCGGCGCTTCCCTGTCGCGCAGCAACGCCATCGTCTCGTAGCCGAACGTCGAGAACGTCGTGAAGCCGCCCAGCAGCCCGACCAGGAGAAACAGCCGAACCGGCGGACTGAAAAGCTCGACGTTGTCCGCCCACCCGCCCAGCAGGCCGATCAGCAGGCAGCCGAGAATGTTCACGCCCAGGGTCCCATAGGGGAAAAACGGGCTGTCCGAGAGCCGTTGGATCCAGCCCGAAATGAGGTATCGAAACACCGAGCCCGTGAACCCCCCGAGCCCGACCATGATGAGATTTCGCATCGACTATCCTCATACCGAAAACCTGTTACCGCAACGCGCGGTACCAACCAAGTGTAAAACCCTCCCAAACAAGCGTCAAGCGCAGAGGCGCCGGGCTCCCATTGCGGAGTTGCGATTGCCGATTGGAGATTCGCACCACCAGGGTCCGTCAGTCCCCAATCCGCAATCTCCACTCCCCACTCCCCCTGGTCTCCCTGAACCCGCTTTGGCGCAATGCTGGTCGCCTCGCGGGCAAATAATCAACTCCACGAGTACTGTGGATGGGCTTCAGCCCATGCGGTTTCTCTGGAAATACGGAAGCCTTCTTGGTACAATAGCGAACGCGTCGCAGACAAATAATCAATAATCAAGTAGAGTTTTGCAAAATGGAGATTAGGCTTATATTCTTCAAGGAAATCG
>CAYPZL010000191.1:0-10354 GCA_964415045.1 uncultured Pirellulales bacterium
AGAGCCTTTTCAATTCTCACCGGCATAGCCGGTGGATTACAGATTTATGTTTAGACGTGCTCGACGCCGTGGGCGCCGCGCACCGCAGAGGCATCGTCCACCGGGACATCAAGCCGTCCAACATCCTTCTGACCTCGGATCGCAAGCCCAAGGTCCTGGATTTCGGCATTTCGGTGGACGCCGGCACGTTGCGCGAACAAGGAGATCAAATCTACCAGGGCACTCCCGCCTATTCGGCGCCCGAACAGGTCACAGCGCCGGTCAAGATCAGCCCGGCCACGGATGTCTTCGCACTGGGCGTGCTGCTCTATGAGCTGCTCACCGACACGCTGCCCTTCCCCCAAACACAGGTGGAGGAGCTGTTCCGCGCCATACGCGAGCAACATCCGGAACTGCCCAGCGCCCTGGAGGAGAAGGTGCCGATTCCGCTGCAGAACATCTGCCTGCGGGCCCTGGAGAAGGACCCGGCGCGACGGTACCGCAATGCCGAAAGCCTGGCCGACGACGTCCGCCGCTATCTGCGGGGCGAAAAGGTCTGGTCCAAGCCGTCGTTTCTGGTGGACAAGGTCGAGCAAGAGGTGTTCTACCACCGGCAGAAGCTGGACGTGTGGCGCAAGAACGGCCTGCTCACCGAGCGGGAATTCGACAAGCTCGGCGGAATCTACCAGAGAATGACCTCGCCCCCCGACACCTCGATCATCGAGGCCAGGCGACTCTCGCTTTCACAAGTGTGCCTGTACTTCGGCGGCTGGGTCGTGGTCCTGGGCAGCGCCGTTCTGTTCTATCAAACGCTGGAGCAGGTGGCCGTCTACTGGCGACCGATGCCGGCTATCCTGGCAACGGCCTTGATGATGGCGATCGGACTGGTGCTGTGGAGGCGAAAGGAAACGCGATTGTCCGTCGGATTCCTCACCACCGCCGGCGGCCTCGTGCCCGTGACCCTGATTGTCACACTGGGCCAGTGGAACGTATTCTCACCGGCGCAATATCCCCTGGGGACGGAGACCTTCTTCAATGCGACGGGAGAATCCGATGCGGGCATGGTTATAGGAAATCTGCAACTGTGCATTGCCTGTGGTTGTTGGCTTATCGCCTCCCTCGTGTTCTTGTGGACCACCCGGTCATCGATCTTCGTCGTGCTTGCCATTCTGGCTTTTTTGGCGCTGTTGACGACATGTTACGTGATCGCCGACATGGAGAACTGGGATCCCGACGTCATTGCCGGCCGCTATCTGTATCCAGGCATCGCCTTCTTTGTTGCCGGCACGCTCCTGGATCGGCGCAAGCAGGTCAAGTACGCCTGGCCTCTGTGTATCGCCGGTCTGGTTCTCATCGTAGGCTCCCTGTCGGGGATCGCCGCGTCTGAGAACACGCTTTTCGGCTGGCTCCACATCGACCCCTCATTCCTGGACGAATTGAGCGGCGAACCTCGACTGGTGAGTTTCATCATCAACGGCATCATCTATCTGGGTCTGGCCGGCCTGTGCCGGCGGTTGGCCACGCCCCTTCAGCGGACGCTGGCGACGGTCCTGAACTGGCTGGGGCCGCTTCATATCCTGGGCCCCCTGCGGCTGCTCGAGGAATCGGTGTCCGGCTGGCGCAGTGACGTCTATCTCTTTCTGCTCCCGATAGCGTCGATCGGTTTCATTTTCGCCAGCGTGGGTCGTCAGATGAAATCCTTCTTCTTCTCCGGCCTGGCCGGCTTCGCCGTTTCGGTGCGGCGTTTCACGGTCGAGCATTTCGACACGTTTTTCGCCTGGCCCATCTCGCTGATCGTCGCCGGCATCGTTGCAATGGTGATCTCCTGCCAGGTCCCGCGCTGGCAGGCCCAGCGAAAGCTGCGCTCGACCGAGTCCAAGGCCCAGACCCTCGCCGGCTGATCCCGCTCACCGCGCCGCAACGAAAGTCCGCCAGCCAGTATCACACCGCCGGCAAATTTCCTTGCGGCTGTCGTCGCCTTAAAAAAGCCGGCAGATTTCGCAGATTCTCAGAAAGATCTTGCGCCACGGACCCAATTCTCTCTCAGGCAGACACGAAGTGAAACAGCCGGCCGAATGGCTTGTATTCAATCGCAAACAAAAACAGGGAACCGGAGGTCGCCATGAATGGGAAATGCCAGAATCAGATCTCCAGACTTCATTTTGACGGGTCCCCATGGCTGACCACATTTGACTGGCTGATGAACCTCGTGGCGGCGGCCCTGGACCACGCGCTGGGCCTGCTGGCCGCAGCCCTGGTCGGCCTGGTGGCAGGCCATCGCATCGGCAGAATCTATGCCGGCCAGGTCGAACCGCTGTACGTCCGGGACCTCCACGAACTGGCCGCGTGGCAGGTCATCCCCCATACCTTTGCCAGAAACGGGGCTGTGCTCGGGGCCGTCGCCGGCCTGCTGCTGATCGTGATTCTGCACAGGAAGGTCTTCACCCAAAAGGTGATCTCCCGAGTGAAAATCGGCGCGGCAGCCCCGTCGCAAACGACCGAAATCGTAGAGGCCGGTAACGAGAGAAACCCCAAAGTCATTGGGGACCCTGCCGAAAACGAGAAGTTTACCCCGGAGAAAGGACAACCGAGATGAAGATCAAGCAATTGGCCTGTTTTGTGTTGGTGGCCGCGTGCGGCGGCTGCCTGTACTCGCTTCACCCCCTTTATACGCAAGACACGTTAGTCTTCCGGGACGAACTGCTGGGCAAGTGGTCCGACGAGGATGCGATATGGGAGTTCCGACACGCCAAAGGCATGGAGTACGAACTGCGAGTGTTCGACGGCAAAGAAGGCCGATTCAGCGCCCACATGGTCCAACTGGACGACATGTTGTTCCTGGACATCTATCCGGACGGTGAAACCTTTGAGGAGATGCAAAGCTTCTCCGCCATGCATCTCGTCCCCGTCCATACGTTCATGAAAGTCGAGCAGATCGAGCCCAGGCTCATCCTGCGCGCGATCGACGCCGGTGAGATCGGGAACCTGCTGGAAGAGGACCCGGACCTGCTCAAGCACGAAGAAGTGGACAACGGACTGGTGCTGACGGCCTCGACCGAAGCGCTCCAGGCATTCATGCTTTCCTTCGGGCACGACGAAGACCTGTTCGAGGCTGCCACAGAACTGACCCGTTGGGTGCCCCTATATGGCGAGGAGAACATGACCTTCGCTGACTCCCTCCTGGGGCGATGGAAAGGCGAAGAAGGCGAAACGGTGGTAATCACCCTGGCGGAGGAATTCACCTATCACATCTCGCATGCAGAGGAAGACGGCACCGAGTATCGGTGCCTTGCGAATCTCGTCCAGGTGGGCGAGACCGGGCTCCTGGCTCTCTTTTTCAGCGAGTCCGCCTTCGAGGACAACGACCCGAACGATCTTCGCTTCGTCCCCGACGTCTTCATGCTGATCGGCCAGATGGAACCGGAGTTGCTGGTGCGGCCCATCGATTATGATGCCGCCGCAGAATTGCTCGGCGTCGATCTCGCCTCACACGAAGAGGAGACCGCAGACAAGGGCGAAGAAGCCGAGCCGTTCCAGGTCTTCCACCGAACAGGATGAACCGCAATCCGGATCAGAAAACTGGAGGTTGAAAAATGGCTGCTTTGACGGTTTGGACGGTCGTGGTCGTGCTGACGGTTGTGGTCTGCGCGGCCGTGATACTCGCCATACGAAAACCCATGTGCGAGCTTCTCGAATCGAACACAACTATCGCCTGGACCAGGAGATTCTACGTGCGCGCCTTCGCGGTGCTCGTCGTCCTGGCGGGCCTGACGACGGTCACTGCAACGGACATTCCTTCCGACGACCCGGCGTTCATGGAATATGTCTGGTGGGTGGCGGAAACGACACAGACCCTTTTCATGTCGTTGAGTTTCTGGCTCATCGGATACGCCGCTCTTCTGACGTTGTTGTTCGTCGTTCTGGGGCGATATCGTGACTAACGTGCAGTATCTCCATCTCTCCTACTTTGCTGCCCTCGCGGGCGGATTGTCCGTCGCTACGCTGATCCTGGCGATACTGGCCGGCCCGAATCGGGAAGCCACCAGCGCCCCGCTGTTGCTTCCGTTCGGCAGGTTTCTCCGGCGTCTCCTGCCCTCATGGCTCCTGCTTGCGGTCGCACTCGGCTTCATCTCCGTGACCTACTTCGACTGCAGCCACGAGACCTACGACCAGATCGTCGCGGACCGAGGCCATCTGATCGATAAGTCGCAGGAGCAAACGGTGAGTATGTCAGTCGCCCTGGCGATTGCCGTAACGTGCTACGCGGTAGCCCTGGCGCTGTTCTCATGGGCCGGCGTCGTGACGCACCGCGCGAAATCACGCGCACGCTCGGGCCAGGAGGACCGCAGCGGCGATTGATTTCCCCGGCGGTCCGTGTGATGGGCGTCGGCTAATCGGCATATCCCGGCGAACCACCGGGGGCGGTGCTGGGGCGCCAGCCGCTCTTTCGACCCCAGAGCGCTGCATCCGGATTCGTCGGGGCTTCGATCGACAGCGAGTATCCTTGGCCGTCGGTGCCGGGGTACCATTCGTCGTGGTAGGCGAACCGATGAATGATGGCGCCGGCCGCATCTTGCAGCTCGATGGTCTCGCCGGCGTTGTCGAGCCGGCCGGCGTACTGGCCCGCGATGATCAGATTCGACGTATCGTACAGGCTCGCAAACTCCGAAGCATCCTGGACCACCAGGACATATTCCTGCGGGCCCAGCAGCAGGCGCGGGAACGTAAACTCCACGCCGCCGGTAAACCGGGTCCCGTTCAAATCGATCGGCTCGGTCCCGACGTTCGCCAGCTCGATGAATTCCGTCTGCGAAACCGCCGAATGGTACATCAGTTCAGTGATCCGCAGGCTCTCGGCCACCGGGCCGATGGTGTACAGGGTCTCGTGCAGCGCGCTCCATTGCCCGTTCGCCCAGACGCGGGCCTTGACCTGCGCGCTCTCGGTCAGAAGCAGAGGCTGGCTGTACACGTCTGCCGACGGCGAAATGCCCTCGGCGTTCGCATCCTCTCCGGCGACCAGCTCCACCGAGATCAGAAAATCAGAGCTGGTCTGCCGATAGTTCATTCCGTGAATCGCCAGAACGTTGCCGCCGGCATGCAGGCTGCTGAGGAAGGCGGAACAATCGAATTCCTCGAAAAGAACCGCGGAGCCGTCCCCGTGGCTTGCCGCAGCGCCTTCATTCCACGCCGGAGAAGCCGAGGCGTTGGCCGAGGCGATTCGCGTGCCGTTGAGGTAGGCGACAAACCCGTCGTCGTAACGAATCCGCAGGGTCATATAGTTGGACCCGGCCCTGTCCTGCGGCTCCACCGCAAACGGGATACGGATGTAACAGGCTTCGACGGCGTTGTACATCTGGGATTCAACGTCGTAGGAGATGTACGGCTCATACCCGCTGCTGCGCTCGTAGCCGACGCCGCCGAGCGTCTCGCGGCTTCGGGGCATTCCGTCGGTCCAGGTCGAATCGTCGAACGGCTCGGCGCCGCCAGTCCAGGAAAGGCCGATGTTCGCGGTGGGCACCCAGACGGCCTTGGCCGCGTCCTCGGCAACCAGTGTCTGCGCGGTTCCTGTTCCACCGGTATCGGGCTGCCGTGGATCGGTGCCGTCCAGCGTGTAGTAGATCGCCCCCCCTGCGTTCGGGTTGACCATCGTCAAGGTATCGCCGGCCCGGACGTAGCCGCCATGCTGATCGGCTCCGTTGACGCGGAATTCAGGCGGGTCGATGTCGGGATACAGGTTCCTGGCGCGCAGGACGTTGATGAGGGCATAGGAATTGGCGGTGTCGTGGATGGCGGGGATGTAGTTGTCGATGACGTTGTCGCGCTCCACGACCCAGGAGTCCTCGCGGGTGAAGTAGTAATCCGGGCCGTGAGGGGCGGGAGGGTACAGGTTGTGGTTGATGTCGTCGGGGGGATTAGGCTGCTCGATGGTGTTCCCGTACGGCGTGCTCATCTGCGTGTCGCCCCAGCGGGCGGATTCGGCGACGATGGCCTTGTCGATCGAGTCGGCCAATTCGGCGTAGCGCTGCTGCGAGGCGGTGACACTGAGGGCGCCGTCGTGGAACATGTGCTTATAGACCCGGTCGGCGAAGAGCAGGCGAAACTCGGCGCTGGCTCGCAGCTTCTGGAAGACGTCGCCCGCCCCGCCGCTGCTGTTGATGCGGGAGGCGGCGCGGCCGTGGTAGTCGAGGACGATCTCCTGGTCCCACACGAAGAAGCGGAACTTCCCGTCGCCGCTGACGGCGTTCACGGCGGCATAGCCGTTGTGGTGGGGCCAGTCCTCCGAGTCAGCGTAGAAGTGTAGAAGCATGTAGTCGGCGAAATTCTCGACGTCGAGATACTCCTGCATCTGCGCATAACCGGCAGGCGCAGCCGGGTTGATCGACAGCATCTCCCGCCAGCGAGGACCCGGACTGGAGAAATCCTCGTTGATCTCCCAGTCTTCGGGCTCTCCGCCGAGGTGAGAGGCGAAGAAGTCGTCGGCGACGCGCTCCGTGAGGTTATGGATGCCGAAGTAAAGGCCGTTGACGTAGAGGTGCACGAAGTGCCCGTAGCTGGAAGGCTGGCCCATGTCACGCAGGCTTTCCTTCATCCACACGTCGCGAATGTACTGCGAATCATTGGGCCGGTATCGCGACGAGGAGGACCACGAGACGAGAGCCCAGGAATCGGTGAAGGAGGCGCGGAGAACGAGCTGGTTGAACTCCTCGACGTCCGACTCGGGGAACAGCGGATACTCCAGCTTGGGCGGGCCGTAGAGGCTGGTAAACGTCAGGCGAAGGGAGTGCTTCTGCATGCGATAGGGCCGGCGGCTGGCGTTGCCGTGCACTTCGATCTTGCAGTCGTGCTGGAAGCCCTCGGCGCCGTCGGGCAGGATATACTCGACCGCGCATTTTCGCTCCCAGCGGCTCTGCGGATTGGCGTAGATACCGGCGTCATCACCGATGAAATCAGACGGCCGCATAGAGATCGACACGGTGGGAATATCGAGCAGCGCGTCGCGCACGGAGTATCCCGGCAGCGTGCTGTTCACAACGCGGGGGTCCATCTCGTAGTCGGCCGGCACGATGCTTCCGGCGTCGGAGCTGTAGCCCCAATTCGTCGGCCAGCCCGGCGGTCTGGCCGGCTGGCGGGCGACGTCGTCGACAAAGATATACGTATGAGTGGTCACCCGCGCGGTTCTCCATCCGGGCTTGAAGGCAACCGACCTGACGTGTTTCGTCGTCGTGATGGGGATCGGCGTCTGCGGGTCGTACAACAGGCCGTTCTGTTCGGTCGGCTCCGATCCGTCGAGGGTATAGCGGATCAGAACGTCCGGCGTGGTGCAGAAAATCCGCAGATCGAACGGTTCGTCGTAGAATCCCCGCGTGTGGCTGTGGGACGTCTGCGCCGTGAAGCCCGGGAACGCCTCCTCGTTCGGCTGTCCCGGGGTCGGCACCGCAAAATAGCGAGGCTGCGTGTGCCACATGCCGTAGGAGACGTCGGGCTCCTGGGGCGGAAAAGCAGGGGCGAACTCGTGCACGACGCGTCCGCCGGGATGAGCGAGAGCGAGATACTCTCCATTTTTGTCGAGGGCAAAATTGGTGTGGAGACATCCGTCTTTGTCGACGGTGTCGTCCGCGACCTGGCCCGAAGCGAAGACGACCAGGTATCCGCCCGCCGGCAGCACCGTGCGGGAGGGAAAAGCCCATTTCCGCAGATTGTCCCGGTCGTCCGTCAGGTACCAACCGTCAAGAAAAACCGCTTCGGTTCCGCCGTTGTACAGCTCGATCCAGTCGGGCGTGTTTCCGTCGCCGTCGCGCAGGCTCTGGCGGTTGGAAGCGACGAACTCGTTGATGACGACATTCGCCGTCTCGATCCGCCAGTTCGCAGCCAGGAACGCGAAATCTCTGGCTGTGACGCGGCCGCTGTGGTCAAAATCGGCACAGCGGGAACTCTCCGGGCAGGCCGGCTCATGAAGCCACTGGTCGGCCAGAATCCAGAGATCGAGATAGTCGACGATGCCGTTGCGATCAGCGTCGCCGGCAAGCGGTTCGCGCACCTCCACGGTTACGAGAAACTCGGCGGTCTTGCCGTCTTCGAGGCCGCTTCCGAGAGGCCCGTCAGCGACCTGCAACCGCATCTCATAGGTTCCGGCCTGCGGGAAGACGACGCGGAGATCCTCGGCGCCGGGCGCATCCGTCTCTACTGAAGCCGGGCCGCTCTGCTGCGACCACTCGTACTGCAATCCGTATGGCGTCCCCGTTTGCGGCTGATCGGCGTTGCAGCCCTCCCCCCAGGGCCTCCCGTCATCCGCGACGGTGACATCGATGACGACCGGCTCTCCGGCAAAGACCGAAAGCACCTCCGGGCCCGCGACCACAGGCGGCGCGTTGTAGCAGGGATTCGGCGACTCCAGGACGAAACCGTTCATGACGAAGAACGCCTCGGAAACGCTGGTGTAACCCTGGTTCTCGAACGACAGGGTCACCGCGTGCACGCCGTCCGAACGGATCAGGGTCTCGAACTTCGTCACGTCTTCGAAGGCCGGAAGACCATCGGAGATATCAATCCCTCTGATCGTCACCGAGCCGTCGGCATCCGTAACGGTGACATCGAACAACCCCGTCTGGTCCTGCGTGTCGTGGTGATAGGAAGTCCACAAGTAATCGCCCGCCGGCAGGCCGCTGACGGTCAGCGTCATCGGATCGCCTGCCTGACGCGCATCGGTTCCGATCCAATCGTTGAGAAGATCGGCATGTTCGCCCGTGTACCCCGTCCTGCCGGCGGCGCCGCGATCGATCATCTGCATGGCCTGACGAGTCGCATCGGCGGCCCAGGTCGGCGCGATCGCAATCATCGTGCCGAAGGCCGTGAAAGACTGCGACGTAAACGTTGCCGCCTGCTCATGGTCGGCGAAATATCCCTGGTAGCCGGCCTCGACCGGGGCGACCGTCGGGGAAAAGTCCACCTTCAATTGCGCTTGTGCCGTTCCCAGCGCCACTGCAAGGCATAAGAAGAGGAATACGCTTGTCTCTTTCCTCCTCCGCCGCCTTCCGCCAGGACGCGTCGCCGCCACGGCTGCCGTATGGAAGTACTTGACTGCGTTGTTTCTCACAATTCGCCCGCCGGTTATTCCTTATGGCGATACGCCCATCCGGCGGCCATGTAGTCAATATCCTGCGTCTGCCCCTCGGGCGGCCATTCCTGGCCGTAGCTGGCTACCCCCTGGGTCAGCAGCTTGTCCACGCGCTCGATGGTGAAGCGGTCCCGCCACTTGCGCGTCTCGGCATGGCCGTCGCAGAAACCCAGAACGCTGGCGTCGCCGTGATTGACAGCCATCGGTCCCCACCAGCCCCAATCGGAACGACCGGTACGCTCGGGGCAGGCCATGACAAAATGGTGCGCCATATTCCAGTTGCGAGTCTCGCCGGACTCCACGAACACATAGCGGGTGGCCGGACGAGTGATCTCGCCGTACGTTCTGATTTGCAGCTTGTACCGTTCGTGGCTCGGATTAGGAAACGCATACAGGCATTCCGGAACCGAATAGGTGACGAAGACACGGGTCCGGTCGTACAGGCTGATGCGAGCGGTGTCGCCCGGACAGTGATAGGCCTTCGGATTCTCCACGTAGGGATAGAGCTTGCCCGCTTTGATGCCACGGATCTCGTCCTCGTCGGTGACTTCCGGCGTGGTTTGCAAGCACTGTTGAAGGGCGCCGTTTTCGTCGCGCGGTACACCGATCCAGCCGACGAACCTGCCGCCGGGCTCGGTGCCGGTGTCTTCGCAGCTCATGATACGGCCGTCATTGTCGTCCGCGTACATATACCAGCCCAGGGACAGGTTCTTGGTATTGCTCATGCACACGGTCGTCGCGGCCTTCTTTTTTGCCAGGCTCAGCGACGGCATGATGATAGCCATCAACAGCGCGATAATCGCGATCACGACCAACAGCTCAATGAGGGTAAAAGCCTTCGTTTTCATGTGTTTGCCTTTCCAAGCCAGGACCACAACACTCGCTCCTTCAGAAGGCTACCGAGTAACATCTGTGCCTCTTCATGGCAAGTTCACTTTTTCAAACGAGCCCATTGCCTGCCCCCGGAAACGACGCCCAGGCATCGTTGACTTCAACCTCCCCGAGTTAGCAGGGAACTTTTGCAGAAATCCAATTAGCATCAAGAAGACGGCGCGTGGCTCCGGCGTTTTGCGCCGGAGCCACACGGCCATCTCATCTTCAATCGCGGGCAGCCCACGTCGGGGCCGCCAGGTATCAGGTTACGGTTTTGTCAGCCAGATGTCATCGAAAAACAGGACGCCGGTCTGGCCGCCTTCGATGCCGAGGGTCAGCGTTGTGATATTGGTCAGGCTCACGCCGACCGAGGCCAGGTCGATCTCC
>CAYPZL010000192.1:0-10293 GCA_964415045.1 uncultured Pirellulales bacterium
ATCCTGTTCCCCACGCCCCAGACCAATCGAAAAAGTCAGTCAACTTGAGAATATACAACAGGCGGCCTGCATCGTCGTAGCTATAGTCGATTCCGGTCCCGTTGGCATAGTCCAGGGCCGTCGGCCGCGACAAGTCGTCGTAGGTGTATTGGGCCAGGACGCTGTTGGCATCGTTGCGGATCGTGGTGAGCCGGTTCAGATCGTCGTATTCGTACGTCACGTAGGAGCTGTCGGGGTAGGTCAGTTTGGTCCGGTTGCCGGCGGCGTCGTATTCGTAGGAGACGATCTTTCCGCCGGGCGAGTTGACGTCGGTCAGCCGGCCGACGCGGTCGTAGGTGTAGACCGTGGTTCCCGTATCGTCGGTCGTCTGGATCAGTCGGCCCAGGATGTCGTACGTGTGGTTGATCGTGTTGTTGGGGTCGGGGATGCCCTGGGTGTTGTTGGGATCGGAGACGGTTTTGGTCTTGATACGGTTGAGACCGTCGTAAACGAAGCTGATCGTCTGGCCCCGCCGCGTCCGCGTCTGGGCAAGCCGCCTGTAATCGTCATAGGTTGACTGCGTGAAGCTGTTATCTGCATAGATGGTCTTCTTTAGCCCCATGAAGTCGTCGTATTCGTACTCCGTCGCGTTGCTCTTGGCATCCTCGACCTTCTGGAGGCTGCCGTCGTCGTTGTACGTGTAAGTGACAGTATCATTCCCCTCCGAGTCAGTAACCTTCCAGACCTTTCCGTCGGGGTAGTAACGTGTCGTTGTCACGCAACCCTCGGCGTCGGTGACCTTCCAGAGCCGGCCCAGAGCGTCGTAGGCGTACTGGGTATAGTTGACCTGCAGCTCGGCTGGGGTTGCACCCTCCGGATACGGTCCGCGCTCGGTCGCTTTGAGGCCCCTGCTGTTGTAAGTGAAAGCCTTGAGATAGATGGTCTCCTGTCCCACTTCTCTCTTAATATACTTGAGCCGGCCATCCGGGTAGTACTCGTAGGATGCGGTGTAGCAGCTACAGGACGTCGGACCTGTACTCTCCTTGAGCCGGCGTGAGGGATAGTATTCTTTCGTGCTCGTATTGCCGCGCGGGTCCTTGGTCGAAATCACATTGCCGACGCTGTCGTAGGTATACTCGGTCGTGATGTCCAGTCCGTTGGCATCGGCGATGAGCTTTTTGAGGCCGGCCCCGGCGGAGGCGGCGTAGTACTCGTAATGGGTGACCATGCCATTGGGGTCGGTCTGGGTGTGGATCTGCCCGTCGGAGTAATACGAGAACGTCACGACCGGATGGTTGGCGTCGTTGGGATCGGCCTTGGGATAGATGACCTTCATTACGTTGCCGACGTTGGGATCGTTGGGGTAGTTGGGGTCGTAGTCGTACTCGTATCGCGTGATGTTCCCGGCTGCGTCGGTGGTCTGATTCGGGTCGATGAACCAGCGATCGTTGGGGTCTTCCGGGTCCCCGTGTATGGTGTACCCGTACTGCCTGACGACGTTCGGGTCGTTGGAGTCCGGTACCGGCACGCTCTCGGCCTGGACGATATTGTGGTTCTCGTCGTATTGGTACTCGGCGGACGTGCCTGCCGGGCCGACCACCGAGGTGGTCCGGAACTGCCCGTCGTAGGTGCTGGTGCTCTTGCGTCCCAGCAGGTCCCAGGAGGTGACCGTCTTGGTCGCCGGATTGGCCCAGGAGACGGTGGAGTAGCGTTTCACTTGGTCGTCGGGATTGAGCTGATTCGGCCCCATCACCTCGGTTCGGTACGTGGCGCGGTAGAAATCCCAGGCACAGTCGTTGGCATCGATCTGGCGCGTCATCCGGTTCAGCGAGTCGTAGACGATGGTTACGAACGGATCGTTCTGATCGACCGGGGAGTAGATCTCCGTCAGCAATCCGTCGGCGTTGGGGTCGTACTCGTAGGTCGTATCGTTGCCGTCGGGATTGCTATACTCGATCAACTGGCCGGACCCGTCGTAGGTGTAGGAGATCGTCCGGCTGGCCGAGTCGGTAACCAGGGTGATGTGGTCGTTCGCATCGTACGTAAAGGACAGGGACCGGGAGACCACGGTGCCGCCGATCTTGGCGTCGACCCTGTCAAGAAGGCCGTTGGAGTACGTGAAATCGACCTTGTTGCCGTGGGCGTCGCTCCACTGCTCGATGTAGCCATTGGGGTCGAAATCGTAGAAGATTCCCTTGGCGTTGCGGAGGCGGAAGGTGCCGTCGCCCAGTTTGTGCAGCCGCAGGGCCTGGCCTGGCGGGGCATGGTACTCGTCGTTCGGGTCCTTGACGAACGTCATCGTGCTGGCGCCCTGCTTGATGACGACGGACTCCTCCTTCATCTGATCCATCAGCCACGTCTCGCACACGGCGGCGACCAGGTGTCTCTGGGCGGGAACGCCCAGGTCAAGGATATCGTCGGCGACAAAGAGGCTCACGATCTGGGGAGCCGCATCGATGGAGGAATCGGCGCCCAGGAACTGGAAGCTGTCGCTCATCACGGAGGCGACGATGTCGAAGTTGTGCGTCCATCCCAATCCCAGGGGCCCGTCTTCGAGGCGGCGGTTGGAGCGGTACTGACGCCCGAAAGACAGGCCGAAGGGCATCCCGCCGTTGCCGATGGCCATGTCCGTGGTACCGGTCTGGAAGGCGCCCTCGCCATCGAGACCGGCAGCGGCACCGTAGCAGTTCTCCGCGACCGTTGAGGGGCTGAGATTGTCGTCGGGCGAGGCGCACCCGCCCGTGTGGTTGCCGCCGAGAATGTAGCTGGCCACCAGGCAGTCGTTGGTGTCCAGGATGGCCTGGAAGGCCGCGCCCGTCCAGTCGTCTTCGGTCAGGTCGCCGTACTGGGGCACGATCACCCAGTAGCCGGCCTCGTGGTAGTCGTTGACGTCGTCCTTTTCGTCCTGGCTCCAGTTTTGCAGGTAGGGCACGATCCAATCCCAGGTCCAACTGGTGCCGTTGGTCCAGTACGTCTTGTTATAGGTGCTGCGCGTGCTGCCCATCTCCAGCAGGCGAATCGGTGAGACCGCGTTGCAGTCCTGGAGCTGGCGGATGATCTGGTGCTCGTAGGCCACGCTATGACCGGTGATGGCGTAGAACAAGCCTTCGGGGTGGGACGAGCCCTCGGTATGGTGCGTCATACCGAGATGGCCCAGCGGTACGTCGATATAGGGGGCCGTGTACTGCCCGGCGACACCGAGCATATGGTGATTGACTACGGTGTAGTCCCTCATGTCGGCCCCCAGGGACCGCATGCGGCTGGTCTGCGCCAGCCAGGTCATTGCCATCAGGCTGAATGCCTCGCCCAGAACCGGCTCGGAACTGTCGTTCTGCCCACCAAAGCGATACTGCCGCAGCAGGTCCTTGTGCTTCTGCAGGATCTTCGTGCCCGTATCGCCCCAGCCGTTGACGATCTGGTAGAAGCCGCCGGAGGTCACTTTCAGCGTAACGGTACCGTCAAAATCGTTGGCATCAAAGGGGTGATCGACAGAAAACGTCAGGTCGTAGGTCTGGCCCGAAGTCGTGGTATTGCCGGTGGCCTTGACGGTCCCGTCGAGGATGAACTGCGGCTGGTTGGAGCCGTTGTAGGTTAGCGTCAGCCGGCGACCGTAGATATCGGAGGAGAAAAACGTCTGGTCGATCCCGCTATGCTGGAGACGCAGGGTCGTGCGGTACATGTCCGGCACACTGTCGATGCTGAACTCGTCATCCTCGCTCACTACGGTATAGGGCAGCGAGCTGGGCGGCAGCGCCGTCTCATCCACAGGATCAATGCTCTTGCCCCCGATGATGTCTTTGAGATCGCCGTCGGGATAGTTGTCCTTGACATAGTCGATTAGTGTGGCACTGTAGTCGGTGAGGTTGCTGACGATGTTGGGCTCATAGACGGGCTCGACGTAGTGGGCCCCATTATTCTCCGTATTGTCGTCGTCTCCTCCGATCTCATTCTCATCCAAGAATGTACCACTAGAGTATCCCATGGCCGCTTCCAGGCTGTTGTGAGACAGACCGCTTTTCAGCGTGTGGCTCTTGAAGCTGGGATCGAACTCGTATGAGTTGCTATCAATCGTCACCGTCACCCAGACGTGCTCCAGATTGACTGAGGTAATCACCGCGTCCTCGTTGGATGGGGCCACGACACCGTAGAGGCCGCCGCGCGCGAGGATTTCGTTGGCCGCTCTTACCTCATAGACGTCGGCTCCTATGCCAAACCAGGATCTTGCTTGTTCCCCCGTCACTTGGATTTCACCGACGACGTAGTTCGGATCGGTGATCGTGTAGTCGGTGTTATGCTCGGCCGCCTCCTCGAGCAGAGCGATCATCAGCGAGGCCTGGTCGAACGCATTACCGCTGCGGTCCATCCACGTCATGTAGGGGCCCTTGACCTCGCCCCAGGTGGGCTCGAAACGGATATGATCGTGCACGAACTTGTACATCAGGCCGGGATCGTACTTCAGGCCCCGGGCCAGTTCCTCGATCTCCGCATCGCCCATGGCCGGCCCTCCGGTGCTCTGGCTGTCCAAGCCGCTGCGAAACGTGCTGGGCGTCGCGGGCGTGTCCGGCAAAGGAGCCCGAAAGCCGGGCAGCATGGATTGCCCCATCGCCGGCGTGAGAGTGACCAGCAAGGCAGCAGCAAATGCGACCAGGAACAACGTTCGGGGCAAGCTGCCTGCACAGATTCGGAGCGATTTGCCTATCGTGGAATTGGCTGTGTGTCGTGCTTCGTTGGACCTCATTGTCTTCTCCTTTTCGTCTCTTGCGTTCATCCTGCGCGCATACCTCCCACGCAACATCCTCACGGCACGTTCTGTCATGAAAATGGCACTACGTTATTTGTCTACTCCGCCGGTCTACTTCTTACTCTTTCTGATCCGGCTCTCGATATTCTGCGCGAACCTTCGGCGCACACGCATCACTGAACCAACCTTCGCAGTCAGTCTCAGCACTCCACTCATCCGCCCGGCACCTCGACCGCAACGGATCCTATCCACCGTCCGGAGAAACCTTGTGCTCCTGGTGCGAAACCGCACACCGTGGTTAGGGCGCGTCACCGCTACGGTTGCAAGAGCGCAGAGGCCACCAGCCGATCGTAGGACAGGTCAACTATCGTCTCTACATTATCTGCTTCCTTCTCCCAGCTACACCTCAACCTCGCACAACATGGCAATTTCTGCCGCCTGCGGAGACACTCCGCGCGGCACAGTATGCCTGTCGCGGCTCTCACTTGATCTCGGCGTCGACCCCGCCCCACTATACACATAGCCGGAACGCCGATTATTGCTCCGCATTTCCGGCTACCTTGCGCCAACAAGCCACACAAGACAAGAAGAAAGCTGAAAAATGAATACCGTTTTTCTGAGATTGACGCCTTAACTGCAATTTCTATACGTGAGAAGGCCGTTTGTGAGGAAAGAAATTCCTTACCCATGGCGACAACTAGTAACAATCGCCTGTTACATCGTGCGAAGATTCCGCTTTATTAGCGTGGCATCTTTATGGACCGTAATTAGGTCGCTATAGACGTAGTGGCAGGGTTGCGAGGCGCTTTTCGTGCCCTCTGCGGCATGACGAGCAAAAATCTTGACAAAGCTAACTCGATTTTTCTTGCGTTGCCCTTACGCCCATGCGCAATATGATCCACAGAGTTAGGACGGGACAAATCCCATGATAAGGACATTACACATAACTGCTGTCTTGGCGCTGGCCCTGGCAGGCCTCGTGCTGGTCTTGTGTGTGACCGGGGCGCGGGAGGCAGATGCGCCGGCCGAGTTGCTGGCGGGACCTTCGGCTATGGAGAGATTCAAGCAGGCGGGCCACGACACCGAAGAAGCCCGCGACCGTGTTTCCCCTCTGGTGCAACAGGCCCGCACCCTGGCGCTGTATCTCAATCCGCCGCCGCAGAAGCAAACGGCCTCCGCCAAGCGGAAGGAGGGGACTCGACCAGCGAGGGTGACAGCCAAGCCGGCTGCCTCTTCGCCAAAATTCGAGCTGCACGGAATCAGTTACCACCGCCGCGAGCCCTCACGGTCCATGGCGCTGGTGTGGGAGCCGGGTGGTAGCCGGCGGTGGGTCCGGCAGGGTACACAGTTGGGCCACCTCGTCATCGAACGGATCAACAGCGGTTCGGTCGTCTACCGTGATGGTCAGCACAGCCGGGAACTGGCGCTAGCCTCCGGGATCGCCCTGGCCCAATACGCTAGAGACCACCGACCGAAAGAGCAACCGCGCCCCAGGAGTCTCCAGGAGCAGCAGCAACTGCCGCCTCCGCCGCCTCCGGTGCGGGCCATACGACAGATGCCGGCTAGGCGGGTGGCCGCCAAGACCGGAATCTCGATCCTGGACATGGAGGTTCCCGGCAGCAGTAGAACCGAGTCCAAGTAAGAGACAGAGAAAACAGCGGAATCGAATGGATTCACACGTGGCTGTGGCGGGATGAACGCCGCCATCGACCGGAAGGAGCTTAGGAATCGAAATGGATCTGCTTACCGTCATCAGGCACCAGCAGTCTGGAGCCTCCAGGTGGCTTGCCTCGTCATTGGCTTGGCCACTGGTAACTGCACTTGTGCTGTGTGGGTGTGAACCTGTACAGACGGGCCGACCATCTGTTACACCGGCACAGCGGAAAACACTTCACCTGGCCACGATAACGGGTCTGCAAGCCGACAGTCTGTTGTCTGACCTGGGCTTTCACACGATCTGTTCGCGATCGGAGCCGAACACGGTGGTCGTCATCGGCTCATCCGGTGAAATCCGCCGGGCGGAAATGGTCGTCGATCTGGTTGACTGCAACGCACCGTATACGATAGAGACGCTTGCCCCTGCTTCCATGGCCCGGATGCTTCCGTCTAACGACGAGATAGCCGAGGCACTCGGCGATATTGCCATTGGAACCTTCGCCATTGCCCCCGTGGCGAAAACGGGTTCCGGCGCCATCGTGGACATCCACGGGAACCGTGTCGTGGCGATTCTGCCGGTACGCTTTCGCCGGCACCTGTTAACACTCATGGAATTAGGGCCGGAGGGGCTGCGTCAGGTGAGAGGTGCGACACAACGGAGCGCTGCGACCGACACGATGGCGACCGCAGCGGCAGAATCCGCCCAATCGCGTGATCTTGATCCTGTGCAGCCAGGTCCTAAGCCATCCTTCAGCGAGAAGATACGTCAATCGTCAGAACCGTCTGCACCGCAACCGTCCGGCGAACCTGTCAAGGTAGATACTCCCCCCCGGCCCGACCGCAACGTGCCGGCGGAGCGGCATGCGGAATGGGCTGAGAAGGAGACACACACTCTGCCATCACGACCCTCTACGGACCGCGATCATTCGCGTCTGCAATCCCCGGTTGCGACCCGCCCCGAGCCAGCCATCGGCCTGGCCAGAGGCATTCTGAAGCCGTCCCGCCCCGCTGCCGGAAGTGCTTCCCATCCGAGTGCATCTGTCGAGGCGCCGCTGGCCAATGGTGATGACATCCTGGAGCTGTCCCTTCCGGAGAAGATCGAACTGGTGCAGTTGCTGGACCTCGCCGGTGAGTATTTGCATCTGGACTGTGTCTATGATGCCGAGAAGATCGGCAAGCAGATGGTCACCTTGAAACTGCACAGCAAGGTCCGCAGCGAACTGCGGGTCCAAGATCTGTACTCCCTGCTCAAGACCATTCTGAAGTTCAAGGGCCTGGTCATGACCCGCCACGAGGGCAACCTGGTGACCATCGTCCCGATCACAGAGGCCCTGGAGGTCGACCCGGAACTGGTCGATCCCAACACAGCCACTTTGGATGCCGGCGACGTCGTGGTGACCCGCATTTTTGAGCTCCAGCACATTGACGTCGCCAGTGTGACCAATCTGCTGCAGAACATGAAATTGAGCGTGGCCGTCTCTCCCGTCGAAGGGACGCAGACCCTCTTCGTTACCTGCTACGCCCACCGGATGGAGCGCATCGAGCGGCTGGTGCGCATGGTCGACCGACCGGGACGGCCCAAGGAGTTTCGCTTCCGACAACTCCAGTATACAGCGGTAGGTACGCTGGCCCCGCAAGTGGTCGCTCTCGCCGAAGAACTGGAGGACATTCCGATCACCATTGCCACAGTCGAGCAGGGAAAACGCGGAGCCACGAAGCGGTCTTCCAGCGACTCTTCGAAGGCACAGAGAGAGATGGTCTATCTGGACACCGACGAAAGAACCAATCGCCTCCTGATGATCGGGTACGAGGAGCAGCTCGAAACGGTGGAAGGGCTAATCGATGCCCTGGACGTATCGGATCACCGCAGCATGGCAGTTTACGACCTTCAACACATTACGACCGAGGAACTCATCAGCAAACTGACGCAATTGGGGATCATCGGCCCCTCGGCGCGAAGTGCCGCCAAGACCACAACGGCAACGTCGTACGAATCACCGCGAGTCGTGCCGCTGGAGGCAACCAACTCTTTGCTTGTTGAGGCGACCGACGAACAGCACGCACAGATACAAATGGCGATCACCTACGTCGATGTATCACCGCAGGATCTGCGCACGCTCAAGGTCTATGGCATCGCGCACGTAGATGCCGAGGACGTGATCAGCAAGCTTCAGGAACTGCACATCATAGGTCATGCGGACCGGCCGACCCCAAGCCGCGCCAAGAGCCGGCCCTCGGCGGGCTCGTCTTCCACACCTATCGTGGCGATGGGTGTCTTTTCAGGGACCCTGGTGGAGGTCCCTCAGGTGGTCCTTCTGCAGACGACCAACTCCTTGCTCGTCAACGCCACACACGAGCAGCACGAGCGGATACAGCAGGTCATCGATCATATCGATGTAGAGGCTCGCAGGGAGATCGTGCCTTATGAGATTTATTTCCTGGAAAACCAGGACCCGGAGAAGCTGGCGCAGGTGTTGGACAAGCTCATTCAAGAAACCATTACGGACGCCGATGGCAAAGTCGAACAGGTAATCCGCAAAACCGACGAAATGGTGACCATCATTCCCGACCCGGGGACGTTTTCGCTGATCGTGCATGCCAGCAGGAAGAATCAGGACTGGATCGCCAACCTGATCGAGCGGCTGGACAAACGCCGGCCCCAGGTCCTCATCGATGTTACCCTCGTCGAGATCACCAAACAGGACGCCTTCACCTACGATTTGAATGTCGTTCAAAGCTTTCCCGACCTGACGGCCACGTCCGGCCTGACGGGGCAAGTCGCCGAAGGCGTCTCCTCGGCGGATGTCCTGGGCAGGCTGACGGGTAGCGGCCAAGACCGGTTCGTGGACTATCAGTCGGTCGGCGGCGACTTCCGGGGCTTCTACGGAGACGAACATATCAACATTCTGCTGGAAGCCATGCAATCGAAGAACTACGGACGCGTGCTGGCCAAGCCCAAGATCCTGGTCAACGACAACGAACCGGGCACGATTAAGACCGCCGATACCACCTATGTGGTCAAGCGCTCTTCCGTCCCGGTCAGCACGGGTGGGGCCGGCACGGACGCGACGCTGATTGAGACGGCCGTCGATTATGAGCCGTATGAAGCGGGCATCACCCTCGATATCACGCCCCACATCAGCCCCGGGGATCTGCTTCGTCTCGGCATCGAATTGATTCGGTCTGACTTCCGGGAGACCGAAGACACGGAGAAACCGCCGGATACGACGGCCAGCGAGCTCAAGACCACGGTCTTCGTGCCCGACGGCAGCACGATCATCCTCGGCGGCCTGTTGAAGCTCAACCAGAACAAGGGCGGGGCCAAGGTGCCCATTCTAGGCGATATCCCCATCGTTGGCGGGCTCTTCCGGAGTGTCAACAACAAGGATTCGCAGAGTAAGCTGTACGTGTTCGTCAAGGCAGAGATCATACGGCCCGCCGAAGCGGACACGCAGGGCATGGCGGACCTGGAGGCGATCTCAGAGAGGAACCGGTTGGCTTTCGAGAAACACGAGCAGGAATTCCAGGAGTATCAAGATTGGCCGGGCGTCAAGCCCAAGCCCGTCGAACCCAGGAAGGTGCTGGAGGCCCAGTGATGATTTGGCACGATACGCGACAGAGTATCGCGAAGTCCGCTTAGATTGTCAGTCCTTCCTCAGGTTCGGTGCCGAACGGAAGTGAGGCTGGCAGCCCGGTAACAGGTACACCGGGGGAGTCCCCCCCTATACCCCTATGGGGTCCCCGCAGTACGGGTCGGGCCGCTCACTACTGACGATTGAGCGCGGGCTTGCGTTGGATTGTCATGTATGGTAGAAGGACCATATAAACCATGCGCCGCGATGAGCGGCTTTCTTGAAAGGAAGGTGTCATTTCGGCAAGCGTGCATGAAGTAGGATTTTTTTGGTGGTATTGTCAGT
>CAYPZL010000193.1:0-10138 GCA_964415045.1 uncultured Pirellulales bacterium
CAATGGACGACCTACTGGCCCAAAGCCAACGTGCCCTAAAATCTGCACAGACACGCAAAAAACCTGCGAAAAAAAATAGTTTGACAGTCGCCGTTGCTGCGGTGACAATGGTTTCGGGTATGGCGTCTGTTGCGCGACGCCGGCAGGAAGTCCACCTTGCAGGTTGGAGAACGGACTTTGTTACGGCCCGACAGCTTGCATCCAAAACCAACGGTTGCCCGCGCCGGCGTTTGGGGCTTGGCTGCGGACGTCAAAATGGATGAGAATACGGGCAACAACGCGCTGTCGGGGCCCGCGGGGTAAGGTAAACAAAGTCGCCACGGATCGAGTTTTCGCGGGAGGATAGGCAAGGATGCTGACGTCCGAGCACGGAATCAGTGGGGGTAGACCATCAACCGTTGGTTCGTCGCAGGCATGTCTGTTCCCTCGGGGAACGATGAAATCCGGAGATCGCAAGTTCTCTTCTCTCCAGGGGGGCTGGTCGATGACTGACTTTGGCAGTGTGGACGCGCGTGCCGATAGATACAGGGAGGTGGCTATATGAAGCTGGAGAAAAGAACGCCGTCAGGCAGAGAAAAGGACGAGGCCTCCGTGAAGCTTCTGGCGAAATTGCGCGAGCAATTGTATTCGTCGAATGTTTCCACGGTGCGTCAGAGTGCCTTCAACCTGTCCTGGATGCAGGAGGATGGACTGGAGATTCTGGAAGAGGCGTTGTTCAGCAATTCGTCGCGAAGAACGAAGGGGGCCGCCACCTACGGCCTGAGAAAGATGCGGGGGAGAATGCGAGGGAAGGCCGAACAGATCCTGGTCGAAGGCCTGAGCCATCCCGATAAAGCCACCGCCGATATCTGTCGCAATGCCCTGGTCGTGCTCAAGAGAGGCAAGGGCGCCGGCAAGCGCAGTTTTCGGCCCAAAGACAAACCGGGGAAATTCGCGATCAAGGAAGTCCGTCAGGGCAAGTACAAAAAGCGCGGCAAGAAACCGGACGACCGTTTGTCTCGCAGACGATAAGGCCGGCTTCCGGCTCCACTGTGTTCCGCCCATCCTCACCCATCCCGGTTCGCGATTTCTCTTGGCCCGCTTTGTCCCTATCGCCAGAAAGACCCGCCTGACGTATAATGAATGGACAGCCCGTCCCGCTGATCGCGCAGGACCAGTGAGGCCGTGGCAAAAAACCGGAGTTCGACCAACAGGTTCTTGATGGAGGTCTGGTTTGCTATGAATGAGTCGCGGTGGTTGCTTCCAGCGTGCGTGCTGATGTCTGTCGGGTTTGCCGGCGTCCTCCGAGGCGAAGAGAAAACGCCTTTCAATCGCGAAACGCCGGTGGTTAGGGTCTATCGACAAACGCACAAGACCGTGGTGAACATCTCCGGCCAGCGTACGGTCGCACGGCGCATCTGGCCCGATTTCGACCTCGACTTGTGGGGACCGAGGTTTCAGCAGGAGGTCTCCGTTCTGGGATCGGGTTTCGTCGTGCATGAGGACGGCTTCATCGTCACCAATGCCCACGTCGCCGAGAACGCCAAACGGATCAAGGCCGTGTTCAGCGACGGCCGCGAATTTCAGGCAAACATCATCAGCATCGATGCCACCAGAGATCTGGCGGTCCTGGCTATCGACGCCAAAGAGAAGCTGCCGTTCGTCGAACTGGGCAGCAGCAGCGATTTGATGATCGGGGAAACCGCCATCGCCATCGGCAACCCGTACGGTTACGCCAATACCGTTACCAGCGGCGTCATCAGTGCCGTGGGACGTGACATCCAGGTGGCCGAAGGATACTGGCTGCGCGGGTTGATCCAGACCGATGCGCCGATCAACCCGGGGAACAGCGGCGGCCCACTTCTGAACATCAACGGGCAACTCATCGGCATCAATACGGCCATTCGGCCCGAGGCACAGAACATCGGCTTTGCCATCCCCGTCGACGCGCTGGTGGACAACTTGAGCCACATGCTCATGCCGGAGGAGCTGCGGCGGGTCCGTCTGGGACTGACGGTGGGACGCATGAAAACGGCGGGCCCGTTCCGGGGGCTGGTCATCGACGCCGTCAGCAAGGGCAGTCCGGCCGAGGAAAAGGGGCTGGCCCGGAACGATCTCATTATCCAGGCCGATGAGCACAAGCTGCAAAGCGTCATTGATTTCTACGTCAGGCTGATGCACAAAGAGGTGGGAGAGCCCATTCGTCTGCGCTGCGTGAGGCCCGGGGAAAAGAATCCCCAGGTCCGCGTCGTGGAGCTCGCCATGCTGCCCCGTCCCCTGCCCGATGGACGCCTGCTGGCCCGGCGGTATTTTCAGATGACCGTCTCCGAGCTGACCGCCGACGTGGCGCGCCGGTTCAACTTCCAGGGCGCCTATCCCATTCTCATCATCACGGACGTCGATCCGAAAGGCGTCGCCGCGCAAGCGGGAATACAGAGCGGAGATCTCGTTTTGCAGATCGACGGCGCCGGCGTGCAGAACCTGCGGGAGCTCTCGCTGAAAATGGAGAAAATCTCCGCTGGCGATATCGTGGAGCTGCAAATACTTCGTATCAGCCTGGGAGTCTTCGGACAGATCGAACGTCGCTTCGTCGTGCCCCTGAAGGCCCGCGCGCAAAGGGGCACGCGCTATGCGCTCTGACGCCCCCATCGCCGCGGGCGGCGAACGCGGAGATTTTCTGAGGTTCCGGCGATTTTCTGCTTGACATTTCGCGCGGGAAGCGTTATCAGGTAAAGGCGTAATGGCGGTCCCTCATAGGAGGAGGGCCATGCCGAAAGCCACCACAGGGGCGGTGGTCTTATCACGGATGCAGGTGCGTTCGGAGTTCGCACTTGGTAACGGTTTGCGGGCGCCTTTGGCGCACGTGGAAACCGGCACAAGGAGGTAGGAGTGTCTTTACGGAGGATGCGTAAAGGAGTGCGTGCGGCGCCCGGCGAGGATCGCCCAGGGACGCCGGCTGTTCCGTCACACCCGGAGGCGGCCGCACCAACGAGATCCCATGCCTCGCACACGCCGCCTGTGCGCCCGGAGAGCGCGGATTCACAGCTCCAGCAGCAGGCCGCTTCGCTGTGCAGGGAACACATTCATCTTGTCCTTGCCCGGATTCTCCAGCACGAACCAGGCGGTCGACCGAATCCCGCGTCGTTGCACGGGGCCAGCCCCGACGGTGCGGCCGCCGTATCAGAATCCGCGCGCCCGCGTCACCTTGTGAGCGCTGTCCCACACTCGCCTTCCAAGCACAGCTCTTCGGCAGCGGGCCGAGAAACCGGGTGTCCGGACAGCAACGCGCGCTTCCGCTGGGACGCAACCGTTCATCGGGATACTGCTGTGATCATGGACGAAAGGAGCAGGAAGGACGCAAGGCCAATAGGCCGCACGACGTACGAGCGGCCGTTCCGGCTCCCCCAACACAGTCAACATCTTCCGTTTCCGTTTTCTCACACTCGCGTCGAAGTGGGTCGACCAGTCATGGAGGGCTGAATGGCTCATGGAGATTGGCACCAAGGGAGCCAACCCACTCCCTTGGTGCCACATTTGGCCCCCATGGCCGGGAGAAAGGAGGTGCAGGGCGTAAGGATCCATGTCTGACTGTCGCGCAGGCGACGCGTATTTCAGGCTTCTGCCATACCCGCGCCGGAGACGGCCCGGTGCAGTCGTTCCGGGCGCCAAGGTGCCCCGGCCGATCTCACGGGCCTGTGGGCAAGGCGGGGCGCAGAGGCCGGAGGATGTGCCACAAATGGTGGTGCGGCCTGGTAAGCCAAAACTGACTTTTATGGATTGAAGGTCAGATTGTGAAAGGAATGAAAATGTCCAGAGGCAGATTAGCGATTGTGGGGTGTGTCCTTCTGGCGGCGGTGGCCGCTCAGGCAGGCGAGATCAAGGTCCATAACTGGCCGGTTCAGTATCGTTACGTGCCGCAGGAAGTCACAACCATCGGCGTCGTGATGGATGTGGGTTTCTGGATCGAGATCATCAACCAGGACGACGTGATCAAACTGGAGCAGGTGAGCATTCAGAAGTACGAAGGATGCCTCGATCTCCAGGTGAAGTGCAATTTCAATTTGACGTTTACCTGTGAGATCGTACCGACCGGGACGATACCCGGCACGTATTCGTGCGCGTTCCTGAATTCCGACATAGACGCACCGGGCGGAGTCACCACGCTTTGTGCGAGGCTCGAGGACGCCAACATCGGCAGCGTGCCCGGCGGCAGCGTGGACGTCCACGTTGCTTCCATTGTCGTCAGCGTCGTGCCGCGGTAACGGTCGCGGCTTTTGCGGGTCCAGGCCCGCTCTTGCGAAGGCACGGGCTTGCGGCCCGGAACGTCGACCGCCGGTGCATAAAAGGGGCTCTCGCACCACATCACGACAGAGCGAGGGGATCGACGCGGGGATCGCCCGATAGTACGTGGGCGTTGCCTCGCTGCGAAAGGTCGTTCGCGCGAAGGACGGACCGCCGGAGTCCGTCCTTTTGACTCAGGCGAATCGTTCGGCAGAATGCCGGGGCCTTTTTCTGCGCTATTGTCGGGAATCTTCTGCGTCGTCGCCATCGGCCTCCGGGGTCGATGGATCGACGGAGGCGCCGCCCGGTGCGTGCATCGTTGAGATATGGAAGTAGCCGTCCTCGAATGCCATATCTTTGACCGTTACGCCGCGCAGTTGCCGCTGGATCAGTCGGTTGACGTCCACAAAGAGACGGGGATACTCCCAGCGGCTTCCGTGCTCCTCCAGCCGCAGGGACTCCAGCATTTTGTCGATGAGCCAGTCAAATCGGTCCAGGACGCGGTTGGTTACGAGTTGCAGCACGACCTGTCCGTCGTCAAAACCCACGAAGCGGATACCGACCCGAAGCGACTTCACCAGCGGCCACGGCGTTCTCACCCGGATCCTGATCTCTTGCCCGTTGGTGTGAATATCGGTCACATGATCGGGAATCAGCTCGTTGGCGCTGAGTATGTTGATCAGTTCAGCGCTCGACAAGACTATGTGTGCCATAACGTAGTATCCTTACTCATTTCAGCCCTATCTTAGCACATCGGCGGCAGAAATGAAGGGCAAAGGTCACTCTCGTTAGCAATCACTGATCTCCGCGCTGACCGGCGCGGCTCAAAAATCGGCCTCGTGCCATTGCTCGGACCGACACGGGGCCATTTCTGCCGATTCCGGGGCACAACTTCGCCGGACCTCGCGAAAAGCCGGCCACTTTGCCTGAAGTCCGCCGGACGCCATGCCGAAGAACACTCTGGGTTGCCGGTGCTCTGAGACCATCCGGGTCGTCTCCCGAGAGAGTCTCAGCCACCCTGCGAAGAGGATTTGGCCATGAAACGATACGTTTTGGACATCACCCTGCTGCTGATCATCTGTCTGACTCAAACGGTGCGTGCCTCGGGCGGATTGGCGATTGCGGGAAAAGCCGGGACCCTTGGCCTCGGCGGCGAGCTGATGGTGAACGTTCTCTCAGATGTGAACCTTCGTTTCGGCGCCACGGTTCTCGATCTCGACCTCGACGGCGAACTGGCCGATATCGATTACGACTTCGATATGGACCTTCGAACGTTTCCCCTGGTGCTGGACTGGTATCCTTTCGACGATTCCTTCCACATCAGTGCCGGCATCATCATCAACGAGACCGACGTGGGTCTGGACGCCGAGTTTGGCGGTACCGTGACTATCGGAGACACGGTGTACGATGCCGGCGACGTCGGGGTCCTATCCGGCGAAATGACCGTGGACCGAACCGTGCCCTACGTGGGCATCGGCTGGGGCAATGCCTTCGGAAAGAAGAAACGCTGGGGCTTTCTGAGCGACGTCGGCGTCGCGTTCATCGGCTCTCCCGACGTGACCCTCACCGCCACCGGGCCGCTGGCCACCACTCCGGACTTTCTGACCGATCTCGCGCAGGAGCAAGACGACCTGGAGGACGACATCGGCGATTTCAAGGTCTATCCCGTCCTTTCGGTGAGCCTGTTTTTCCGGTTCTAACTGAACTTTTGCAAAACTCTACTTCTGACGCAGCGAGCGGTCGCAGCCGCCCGTTAGCTGATCAGCCGCCTGCGCAGCCGTCTGACCGCCAGGAAGCCCACGATGGCAATGAAAACCACGATATAGCCCAGATCGCCGAGCAGGGCCAGGCGATAGCTGCTCGTGCAGACCGCCCGCACGAGCCGCACCGAGTGGGTCAGAGGGATCACCTCGGCCACAAACCGAACGCTTGAAGGCAGATTGCTCACCGGGAAAACCACGCCCGAGAAGAAGAACATCGGCGAGATGAAACCCGTCAGATAGAAATTGAAATGGTTGATCGTCTTGACGAACGACGTCACCAGCAGGGATATCGACGCGAACATCATCCCCGTGAGAAATCCCACCAGCGGCGCCAGCAGGCTTTGTGGCAAATGCGTGATGCCGAACGCCGTCAGGATGCAGAGCACCGCGAACGAGAAAAACAGCCCCTTCGTGCCGGCCCAGATGATCTCCCCGACGATGAGGTTGTTGACGGTGATCGGAGCGGCTAACATGCCGTCGTAGACCTTCTCGTACTCCAGGCGGATGAAGGTGCCGAACGTGCACTCGTAGGCCGAGGTGAACATGGCGGTCGTCACCAGAAGTCCGGTCCCGAGAAACTCGATGTAGGCCAGCCCTTCCATGCTCTCGGTAATGTACTTGCCCAGACCCAGGCCCACACCCAGCAGAAACAGCAAAGGCTCGAGAAAGGGCGGCAACCCGTTGCTCAGGAGGTTCTTCGTATACACGCGGTGGTGGCGGTACCAGACGCTCAACAATCGACGAGCCAGTGTGGGGTAGACAGCCGGTTCATTGCTTTTCATTGAGAGCCCTCCCGGTTGCCTTGAGGAAAACGTCCTCGAGCGTGGATTGTCGCAGGTAGTAGTTCTGGTCCGGCAGCTTGTCGGCAAGGCCTTTGAGTTGTGCGACGTCGGCGGCGTAGAATCGCACGGTTCCCTCGGCGCGATCGACCCGGATGCCCTCGCCCGGAGGCTCGGCCGCCAGCGCCGGCGTCCCATCGGTGATGGGCACTTCCAGGACGTAAGGCTCGATATTGGCCTCCAGGAGGCGGCGGGGATGGTCCTGGAGGACTTTGCGGCCCTTGTCCATGATGAGAACCGTATCGCAAATCTGAAACGCCTCCTCCATGTAGTGCGTGGTCAACAGAATGGTGGTCCCCTGGGCCCGAAGCTGCCTGAGCTTGTCCCAGATCAGGTGTCGCACCTGGGGGTCCAGGCCGGTCGTGGGCTCGTCGAGGATCAGCAGACGCGGATTGTTCAGCAGGGCCCGCGCGATGACGAGCCGTCGTTTCATCCCGCCGGAAAGCTCCTTGATCTTCGCCTTGACCTTGTCCGACAGCTCCAGGAAATCCAGCAGGGAGCCGATCCGCTCGCGGGCGACGCCGGCGGGCAGGGCATAGAACTTCGAGTAGATCATCAGGTTCTGAACCACGTTGAGCTCATCGTCGAGGTTGTTTTCCTGGGGCACGACGCCGGAGAGGTACTTGATGGCAAGCTCGTCGCGGGCCGGATCGTATCCAAAGATGTCGATGGTGCCGGCACACCGCCTGTCGCGCAGCGCCTTGCCGTAGATCATCTTCATCATCGTGGTCTTGCCCGCGCCGTTGGGCCCCAGCAGCCCGAAGCACGAGCCGGCCTCCACCTCGAAGCTCAGACCGCATACGGCACAGACCTTGCCGAACGTCTTGCTGATGTTGTTGACGGTAATTACCTTCACTGACTCACCACTGCGTTTGCGCGTGCGATTCGCCCTCTAATACACAATGTCACCCGCCACCGCCACCGTCAGATACGATAGATCAGGGCGGCGTCTGTAACATATCTGTACCTGACAGGCGGCCGGCCGGTTCGGAAGATTGACCGGGCCGTGTTGCCGTCGGGCCGGCTATTCGGCCTTCACGGTCTCATCCAGCGGAATACCGAGCACGCGAAAAAGAGAAGGCCGCTGGCCCCGGAGGAGCCGAGACCAGCGGCGAATCGTTCATGACGGACGAACTCTATGCAAGGTTTTAGTATTCGCGATCCTTGACGATGCCCGGCTGCGGAACCGGATACCTGCCGTTGGCGTCCGCCCGCAGCGGCGCCGGCGAATCCATCGTCAGCTTGTCCAGGCCCGGCGCCATCTCGTGCGGACAGTTGAGCATGTCGTCGTAGGTGATCTCCTGGCCCGTGTGAGCGGCCATCCGGCCCATCGACGTGACCATGCTCGTGATCGCACCGCGTGCGGCCTCGTTGTACGGCGTGTCGTTGCGGATGGCGTCCACCAGGTCGTTCCACTCATTCTGGTACGGGTTGCGCTGGTCGAAGGGGATCTTCGATTCCCAGATCAAGCTCGCCTTATCCGGCTTCTGGCCCCTGAACGTGCTGGAGGGCAGCCCGCAGTCGCCGCTCTTGGAGGCGATGGCGCTGCCCTTGGTCCCGTGGATATAGCTGTTGTAAATGTTCTTGCAGCCGTTCATACAGCGCCCGTCGAGATTGAATTTCGTTCCGTCGGCGAACGTGTATTCAATGGCGTAGGTGTCGAAATTCTGGTCGACGTAGGTCACTCCCTCGGGACTCTGGCGATAATGGCGGCCGCCCAATCCCTGGGCGCTGACCGGCCAATCGTCCTTCATCCAGCAGAGATGGTCGATGATGTGGATGTAGAAGTCGCTGTAGTTGCCCCCGCTGGCCCAGATGAAGCTGTGGAAGCGCTGTATCTGGTAGAGCAGCTCGCTGATGCCGGCGGGCTTGGGCAACGACGAGAAGAAGCCGATCGGCCCGTGCATGCGGTAGCCGCGCATTAGAATGATGTCGCCGATTTCGCCGTCCTGGATGCGCTGATAGAGCTGCTGCAAGGCCCGGCTGTGACGCGACATCAAACCCACGCCGACCTTGAGGTTCTTGGCATCGGCCTTCTTGGCCAGCTCGAGCATCCGCTTGGTGGTGGGGCCGTCCACCGTGACGGGCTTTTCCATGAAGACGTTGAGCCCCTTCTTGACGGCGTAGGTGAAATGCACCCAGCGGAAGGCCGGCGGCGTGGCGAAGATCGCGATATCGCCCGGACGAAGGCAGTCCATGGCTTTCTTGTAGGCGTCGAAACCGATGAACTTGCGCCCTTCGGGCACGTCCACCTTGTCCTTGTGGCGTTTCTTCAGGTTCGCATAGCTGCTCTTGAGGCGGTTCTCGAAGACGTCGCCCATGGCGACCAGCTTGAGCCGGCCGTCTTTGGTGGACAGCGCGTCGGAGGCGGCGCCGGAGCCGCGGCCGCCGCAGCCGATTAGAGCTACCTGGATCGTGTTGTTCGGTGCGGCGTACATGCGCGGAACGATGCCCGCGCCGACCGCCGAGACGGCGGCGACGCGACCGGTGGTTTTCAAGAAGTCACGACGCGACGTGCTCTTCTCCGTGCTTTCACTCATGGTGGGTTGTCTCCTACTGAAGGATGTCGGTTTCAGGTGGTTCCTTATGATTCTGGAGTCATCGTCTGCTCCCGGGCCCGCACCTTTCCGGGCCGCACAACCCGTTATTATCCCCGTCCGCGAGCGATTCACAAGCACTTTTTCCCGATCCCGCACCGGGAGGGCAGGTTGGCGGCGCGGTCGTCGAGCGTCGTCGGATCGAATTCCGACGTGTCGGAGGGCAGGAGATCGGCGGGAACGTCGGGCGCGAGACTATCCGCTGTCCAACGTCGGGGTGGGGATCCGCCAGCGCGTCAGTTGCTCGTAGACCTGGGC
Organism: uncultured Pirellulales bacterium; assembly: GCA_964415045.1. Classification (GTDB taxonomy): domain Bacteria; phylum Planctomycetota; class Phycisphaerae; order Sedimentisphaerales; family Anaerobacaceae; genus CAYPZL01. The sequence continues at coordinate 9,718 of CAYPZL010000193.1, forward strand.
AAACACATCCTGCCAGGGATAGGCATTCGACAAGGCGATCCATACCTTGCGAACCGTCACCCGCACCACGGCCCCGATCTTCAGCAGCCGCAGGCGAATCGTATCGGCCTGGGCGGCCTCCAGCGGTGTGCCTTGCAGCCCGAATTCGCGCAGGGCCCGCAGCAGTACTCCTGCTCGTAGAGCGACGCCGCGTCGAAGGACTCGGCCGACAACGACGTGACCACGAAGCGGGGATTGGCCCCCTGGGGCAAGTGCTCGGCCTTGCCGATTACCCGGCGGGTACGGGACCAACTTTTCCGCGTGCGATACCTGAAGTCTTTGAACACACGGGACGGCAAGCCGGTGCGTTTGAAGAGGTTCTTCGCTTCGTACTACAATCCTTCAGGTTCTTGTTTTTTATGCGTGATTTTCATGCTGCGAT
>CAYPZL010000194.1:0-10097 GCA_964415045.1 uncultured Pirellulales bacterium
GGCCCAGGCCCTCCGGGGTCACCAACTTCCCGATCCCCTTTATCGTCAGATCCATAGCCCCCGGATTATAGGGGTGTTCCCCGTGCGGTAGCCCCCCACCCCAACCCTCGATCGGCTAACCTGGTTTTGTGAAAGGGCGGGAGGCGAATACGGAGCCAGAGCGGCCGCTCCGGGGAAAACGGGAGGAGATCCTGCGCGTCTGGGCCAAGTACGGGGCGCGCAATGCGCGGGGGAGCCGGCGCGGGCCGGGGTGATTACGAGTCCTGATTCAGCGCATACCACCATCAAAAGTGAAGACCAGACCCCGGGTTCCACAGGTTGCCGCCTTCGGCCCCGGCCTGCTAATATGGCCGTGGAGGGGCACCTCTAAGTAGCAGTGGACACCGGAGACAAAATTGGGGGCACTGATCAATATGAAGTCCTTTGAAAGACTTCAGAACCAGCTTCGCGAGCTGTTTCAGTTCGACTTGGCCGACTTGGACTTTGGCCTCTACCGCCTGTTTCACTTGAAACGTGCCGAAATTGAAGCCTTCATCACCGACCAGCTGCCGCGTGAAGTGGATGAAGCCCTCGCTGAGGTAAGTGCTGAAGAAAGGAAGCGACTAGAGGAGGAACTGGAAAGCCTCAAGGCACAAATCAAAGAACAGATTTCAGAAGATGCCATCTTGCCTACAGGTGAAATCAAGCCCGAGTACCGGCAAAGCGACATCAGAGTGGTTCGCGAATTGGTGGAAAAGTACGAGCACGTTCGGACACAGCTCGAAAAAATACGGATTACCGAGGGGCATAAAGCGGAAGTATTTAACCATCTGGTCAATTTCTTCAGCCGCTACTACGAGGACGGCGATTTCATCCCCAAGCGTCGCTACGGAGCCCGAGAGAGCTATGCCGTGCCTTATAACGGCGATGAGGTCTTCTTTTACTGGGCTACTCAAGGAATGCATTACGTCAAGACCCACGAACGCTTCCGGGACTACGCCTTCAAGCTCTCAAACATGGCGGAGGAATATCGTGTACGCTTCACCCTGACCGAGGCGTCCATCCCCAAGGATAACACCAAGGGCAACCGGCGCTATTTCTTCCCACGTCCGGATCTCGCCGCCTACGACGAGAAAATCCGCGAGTTCATCTTGCCCTTCGAGTACCGCCTGCCGACGCCGGAGGAGGCGGAGCGCTATGGGACCAACAGCAAAGCCCAAGAGGCCATTCTAGAGGACAAACTCGATGCGATTCTGAAGGCTATTCCCGACAATACCCTACAGGCGCTTCTGAGCGAGCCCGTTGGTGACGGCAAAGATGAGAACGCGCCTACCGTGTTGCTCAAGCGCCTGCGCCACTTCTGTAAGCGGGACACCAGCGACTACTTCATCCATAAGGACCTGCGCGGCTTCCTGCAGCGGGAGCTCGAGTTCTACATCAAGGATCAGGTGTTGCACTTGATGGACCTTGAGGCCGACTTGGAAGCCAAGCGGCGCGTGATCCGCACGTTCAAGCGTTTGGCGGAGAAAATCATCGACTTTTTAGCCTCCATCGAGGACGTTCAGCGAACGCTCTTCGAAAAGAAGAAGTTCGTACTGGAGACCGACTATCTGATCCCGATTAAGTATGTGCCGCGCGCGTTCTGGCCGGAGATCCTGCGAAACGAGGCGCAAGTGGCCCAGTGGCGGCATCCTGATTGGCAGATGCTGGAACCCGATGTGGACCTGTTCAATCCCGACGGGGAGATTAATGAAGCGTTCCTGGAAGCCCATCCTACCTTGCCCGTGCATACGAAGCACTTCGACCGCGAGTTCGTCCGCCGCCTGCTGGAAGCCCTACCTTTCGACGATCTCGACGAGGCGACCGATGGCTTACTGGTGCATGGAGAGAACTACCAGGCTTTGAACTTACTGTTGGAACGCTATCGGGACCAGGTGAAGTGCATCTACATTGACCCGCCGTATAACCGTGAAACTAGGAAGGATGACGACTTTCCTTACAAGGATCGTTATAAGCACTCCTCCTGGATCGCAATGATGGAGGAACGCCTACGCATAGCGTCAGACTTCTTGATGCGAAATGGCGTTTGCTTTGTCCACATTGACGAAAATGAGCAGCAAAACCTGAAAAAGGTACTTGATCTGATCTTCCTCCCCCAAAATCGTATCGAGGAACTCATCTGGGCGCAGAATACGACGCATAGCCAATCCCCACTGTACTCTACAAACCATGAATACATTGAAGTCTATGCAAAAGATAAAACCGCCCTGAAGCAAAGCCCTGGGATGTTCCGCGAGCCGAAGCCAGGGTATGCCGAACTCATGGCGTTGGTGGAAGAACTGAATCCGAAGTATCCCCCTATTGAAGAGGTAGAGCGAAGGATCAAAGAACTGTTTGAACGTCACATTGAGGAATACAAAGCAGAATTGAAGGCAATGGGCCTTGAATACAACGAGGAGACCAAAAAGCAAGATCCCTGGCGTGGAATCTACAACTACTGCCATGCTGAGTACCGCGACGCTTCAGGACGAATAATTACTAACGAAAAGGAGGCGTCACGTTTAGGCGCAAAGTTAATGATTTGGAGAGAAAGTGATCCTTCAGCTCCAGCACAAAAGCAGGCGGAGAGCACCAAGGATCCCAAAGATCCTAACTATCGGTTCTATCAGCCCATTCACCCTAAGACCGGAAAACCCTGTCCTCATCCAAAAACAGGCTGGCGCTGGCCGTACGATTGGCCGGACGATTCGCGCGATTCTTTTGTAAAACTCGACAAAGAGGGGCGGATCGTTTGGGGTAAGGATGAGACAAAAATCCCCCAGTACAAGCGCTTCCTCCATGAAGTGGAGACGAATATCGCGAAGTCATTCTTTTTCGATTACACAGACGGGGAAAAACAGCTCGCTGCCCTTTTTGGAAAAACCGGCATCTTTCCAACCCCAAAGCCTACCACGATCGCCCAGCGATTTGCCCACCAAGTGTGTAGCTCAACGGACATTATGCTTGATTTCTTCGCCGGCTCCGGCACTACCGGCCATGGTGTTATTAATCTCAACCGGGAAGATGGTGGACGGCGCAAGTTCATCATGGTCGAGATGGCGGAGTACTTCGACGATGTGCTCCTCCCGCGTATTGCTAAGGTGATGTTCACACCGGAGTGGAAGGACGGCAAGCCTAAGCGTCTGCCCACGCCGGAGGAGGTGGAGCGTACCCCGCGACTGGTCAAGATCCTCCGAATCGAATCCTACGAGGATGCGCTACACAATCTGGCGGTTACCGCCGAGCGCATGGTGAGGGACGAAACGGCGCGCGAACGCGAAGAGGCATATAAAGATCTGGCGAGCGAGGAGGCGTATCGCCTGCGCTATTGGATCGAGTTGCCCCTACGGGAGGCCGAGACCTGCCTGCGGGCGCTAGACCTGCGCCATCCATTCAACTACACGCTCGAGGTCCTCACGGACAACGGTCCAGTGCGCAAGCCCGTGGATTTGGTGGAGACGTTCAACTACCTCTACGGCCTCCGCGTGAAGCGATATGAGACCTGGATTAACCCAGAAGATGGACGCAAGTATTGCGTAGTGAAGGCCACGGACCGGGAGAGCAAGCGCCGCGTGCTTATGTTGTGGCGCGACATGGAGGGCCTTGATCCTGAAAAGGAGCGCGCTTTCTTGGAGGCGAAGCTTGCCGAGATGGAATCCGGCGGGGAAGTGTGGGATGAGGTCCTCATTAACGGCGATGCGCCCATTCCCAGGGTGGCCTCTTTAGATCCCTTGTTCAAGAGGTTGATGATGCGGGGAGAGGCGACTTAAATGTTTCGCCTGGAGAACTTCCTTGTCCTCAATCGCTACATGCACTATCTCTTGGGGGCGGAGGACTTCGAGTCGCTCAAGACCCTTTTACGCCCGCTTCCTGAGGGGCCGGACGGTAGCGGGCAGAGTCATTTCTTCGGGCGGCTCGCCACCCAGCCGGAGTTGCGCATCCCGCAAGATCGCTTGGAACAATACGATCGGCGGGTGATGGAGTACGAGGCTCGGCTCCGCCTGGCGCGGCGTGACTTTCAAGGTTTCCGTTATTTCCAGTACCTCGCGCTCCTCTACACGGAGATCTTCTTGGACAAGCTGACGGAGAATCCAACGGGCTTTCTCTCGAATCTCAATGCCTTTCTCGACGAGCTGCGTGAGCAGGAGGGTCAACTCAAAGACTTCCCGGATTTCACGCTGGACTCCCTGCGGCGGTTGGCGTTCTTCATGGCCACCGGCAGCGGTAAGACCCTGCTCATGCACGTCAACATCTGGCAAGTGCTGCACTATCTGGAGAGGGGAGCCCATCCGGAGGCTCTGGTTCCCGGCAACGCGCCGCGGCGGCAATTCGATAATATCTTGCTCATTACCCCGAATGAGGGCCTTTCAGCCCAACATTTGGCCGAGCTGCGGGAAAGCGGCTTCGACGCGGGTTTGTTCATCGAGGATCCACACGGGCAGGGAAGCCTCTTTGGCCCCAAGGTTAAAGTCATAGAGATCTCCAAGCTGGCGGAGGAGCCTTCCCGCGAGGGGGTCAGCGTGCTCCTCGAGGAGATCGGTCCGAACAACCTCGTCATCGTGGACGAGGGACACAAGGGGACGGGAAGCGAAGCCCGGACGTGGAAGCGTCGCCAGAAGTACTTAAGCGAGGGGGGCTTCCTGCTAGAGTACAGCGCTACCTTTGCACAAGCGATCGCCGCGGCAAGTGGGAAAGCGAAGAAGAAGCTTTGTTGGGAGTACGGTCAAGCGATCTTGTTCGACTATTCCTACGCTCACTTTTACGGGGACGGCTACGGCAAGGACTTCGTCGTGCTCAATCTCCAAGATTCCCGCCCTGAGCAGGCTCATGAGCTCCTGGTAGGGGGGCTCCTCGTTTTCTACCAGCAGCTGTATCTCTATCGAAAAAACTTTAGTGCGTATCGCCCCTACAACATTGAGAAGCCTCTCTGGGTGCTGTTGGGGAGCAGCGTGAACGCCCTCTACACCCAGAACAAAGAGCGGCGCAGCGACGTGGCCGAGGTCGTCGCGTTCCTCAAGCGCTTTGTCGAGGATCGAGAATGGGCAGTTTCGACTATGGCCCGCATCTTATCCGGTGAAAGCGGCTTTCAGGATCGCGAGAGCGGTCAAGACCTGTTCGCTCCTCATGTCAAGTACTTGCGGGGGCTGGACCCCAATCGCCTCTACGAGCACATCCTTGCGGAGGTCTTTCACGGGAGCGGAGGGCTGGAGGTCTGGGAGCTCAAACAGGCAGAAGGTGAGCTGGGGCTGCGCCTCTCCACCGCGGAGGAGAACGCTCCTTACTTTGGCGTCATAAACATCGGGGACGTTTCGGAGTTCAAGAAGTACCTCGCCGAGCACGTGGGAATCGAGGTCCAGGAGGACCGCTTCCGATCCTCGCAGTTCGGGCTGATAGATCATCCCGAGTCCCCTATCTACTTGCTCATCGGGGCGAAGAGGTTCATTGAAGGCTGGTCCTCCTGGCGGGTCTCTTCCATGGGATTGCTCAACGTAGGCAAGGGGAAGGGACCGCAAATTATCCAGCTCTTCGGCCGCGGTGTGCGGCTGAAAGGTAAAGATATGAGCTTAAAGCGGAGCAAAGCCTTACAAGACGGCCAGCCACCGGAGGGGCTTTCCTCATTGGAGACTTTAATGATCTTTGGTTGGAACGCGACCTACATCCAAACCTTCCGGGAGATCATGAAGCACGAGGGTATGGGCAAAGAGTTCACGTTGCGAGTCCGCAAGATGGAGCCGTGGCCTAAAGGGAAGCTTCCTGTGCCCCAACGAAAAGCTTCCTTCGATCCTTCGGCGTGCACTTGGGAGCTGGACGCCAGCGGGCCTGACATAAAGCTCGATCTTGCACCGAAGCTAGTTACCTTGGCGACGATGGAGGATCCCGCCGGGGTGCGAGAGACGTTTGGGGAAGCGACCGACACCGAAACCGTTGACTTTTCCGAGCCACGCTATGCCCTTGTCGTGGACCGTGAAGCCCTTTATCTAGAGGCACTGGAGTACAAGCGGTTACGGGGATATGACAACTTGTACATTGCTCCCGAGGCGGTGGAAGAAGTCCTCCGCCGGCGCTGCCGTGTGGTGTTGCCCACGAGCGATCTCCACCCGGAGCGGGTGCAGCAGGTGGCCGTCCAGGTTCTGAAGCGCTACATCGATCGCTTCATGCGCATGAAGGAACGAGAAATAGAAAGTCGAAACGTCGAGCTATCTCCGTTAACTCCGGACGATCCACGCGTGCTGGAGGAATATCGCGTTAGGGTCAAGGGGAACGAGGAGCTTGTACAACAGGTTGAAGCCCTCGTTAGGCAAATCGAGGATTCTCTTCAAAAAGAATTGCCCAAATTTGATGACGGCGACCCTCTGCCCCGCCTGTACTTTGACCGCAGCTTGTTCAACCCCCTGCTCGCGGAGGGCGGGAGGGACTGGAAGGAGAACATATCTGTCTATCCACCCGCGCTGAACCGGGACGAAAGGCGCTTTATTGAGGAACTGCGAGCCTTTTGGCGGGACCATCACCAGGATAAGTCCCTTCGGAATTTGGAGCTGTACGTCCTTCGCAACGTAGCCCGCACGGGGATCGGCCTATTTCATCGAAGTGGTTTTTACCCGGACTTCATCCTCTGGCTGCACGACCTGAACTCCCGCACGACGCGCATCGTCTTTGTAGACCCTCACGGCCTGCATCATGGGGGCCTAGCCGCGAACGAGGACCGGTTTGCTGCTTTAAAAGCCTTGAGGGCTCTAAGCGAGACACCGGAATTAAAAGCAAAAAGGATCGTCCTCGACGGCTACATTCTCACACGGACACCTCTAGAGGACATTCCAGATGCCGCCGGGCGTTCAAAGGAAGAGCTGGAAAGCGAACAGCCCCTGCTCTTCATGGAAGGCAACTACATACAGCGACTACTCAAGATTAAGAAGGTGAAAGACACTTAACGATGACTCGTTGGTATTTTGCATACGGATCTAACATGCAATCGGAGCGGTTAGCTGGGCGTATAGGTAGAACGCCAACTGAGTGGAAGCTTGGATGGTTATGTGGTTACTCACTGGTGTTCAACAAAAAGGCTAATGACGGCAGCGGGTACGCAAATATCTGTTCTCAACGTGATAGTGTGGTATATGGCGTGCTGTATGCGCTAACGGAAGATGAACTACAAAAGCTTGATCAATGTGAGGGAGTACCTCACCACTATCGACGGATAACATTACGTGTGGAAACAAAGGAAGGCCTTCAATATGCAGAATGCTATGTTGCCGTAGAAGACAAAGTTAAAGGGGGCTTAAAGCCTCATAAGGATTACTTGCAGCATTTAATTCGAGGGGCAAAAGAATATGATCTTCCAGAAGAATACATTCTTAAACTGCGAAACGTAGAGACGCTGTAATCCTGAAATTAAAGGAGCTTTGCTCACCAGGTCCGTCTCCTGCCGCTTACATACTCCACCAGCCTTCCTCGCGGCGCCCGCGGCCAATTCATTCGCATCTCGTCCAGCAAGTGCTCTCCGTCGTTAAGACTTAGCAGCCCCTGCTTGACCGCCTCTAGCAGCAGCTCAATCGTCCCTACCGTGGGAATCTGCAGGGTGAGGGCAAACTCGTGGGCCGGGCGGTCGTCGAGCACCCCCACCCACTTCGGCCTCCGATGTAGACAAAGGGCTAATACGTCGGCCTCGCCTGGATCAATGTATCTATGCCCTTCGTACAACTCCACAGCCCGCTCCGCTTCCTCGCCGTGAAGGTGTACGACCTGGAAAGGGTTCCCGCAGAAACGCCCCCGCGCCCGATCGAGGTTCCCCAACATCCGCACGCGCACGGGATCCTGACGACGGGCGGGAAGTTCCCGCAGCTCCCGTTGCAGAGCCGCGCGGGCCTTCCTCCACTCCTCGTGGACTGCGGCCGGGACGTAGATCGGTTTCCCCAAGAGCCATTCAAGCAGCTCCACCCGATCCGTATAGGTGAAGTTGAGCAAGGGGCGGGTGTCGAGCACGTAGCGACGTCGCCCCGCCTCCTCTTCCGCAGAAGACTTTTGGGTCAACCCTTCTCGGCCTCCTTGGACTTCCGTGGAAGCGAGGTCAACCACCGATGTCGGTCGGGACGGATTCCCCTTGCTGCCGTCGGGCCGCCGCCTCCGTCCGCTTGAGGTAATCGTGGAAGGAATGATAATCCGTCCCCAACAGCTCGACGGCCTTCCCCTCCCCGAGCCGTCCCTCCTCAAAAGCCCTCACCACGGCCTGGACGTAGCGTCCGGGCAGCCGCTCGTGGAAGGGAACCTCCGGCTTCTCGGGTCCTTCCCATCCGTCCTCGGGCCAGGGGTAGCCCAGCTCGCGGGCCAGCCGGACCGGGCTCACCCCCTCCAGCGCCTCTAAGCGATCCCGGCGGATTATCCGCAGCCGGTGAAGCCGGACCAGCATCGCCTTGTAGCTCACTCCGAAGTACCGATGGAGCCGCACGACGTCTTCCGGGGTCGGCTCCGCGATGCCCAAGAGGGCGATCGCCCGCTTGACGGCCTCCTCTGGCATGAGGAACTCCGCCGCGAAGGTGTTGGCCTGCCTCTCGACCGTGCGGGAGTCCTGTCCAGTGAAGATCCGTCCCACCGCGACGTGCTCGTGTCGATGGAGCCAGACGTGCCCGAACTCGTGGGCCAGGGTGAAGACCTGTCGCCACCGAAGCTGGGAGGCGTTGACCAACACCACCGGGCCCAGCTCGGGATGTCGGACGTATAGCCCTGAGATTGGGTCGCGCTCCAAGGGCCAGAGAAAGACGGGTACGCCCAGGCTCTCCAGGCGGTAGCGCAGTGCCTCCAAACCCCCGATGGCGGGCGGGGCGTCGTCCAGGCCGACGGCGTGGCGGGCGCGGTCGGCCTCCGCCTCGATCACGAAATCCGGGGTTCGGCTCTTGATGAGCTTGGCCTCTCCCAGGCCGGGGAGCCCCTTCACCGCTGAGGTCTCCGGCTCGAGTTCTAACTCCCGACGCAAACGGGCGAACCGCTCCAGCGTTCCCCAGAACTCCAGAATCTTTTGACGATCCTCTGGCGAGACGTCGGCCTTATCCAGCTCCTTTAGGAGCGTATCCCGCACTTGGGCGGCCGCCTGGCGTGCCTGGGCCGCCTCCGCCTCCGGGGCCGAGCCGAGGAGCTCCCAGGGGGACTTGCCGTAAAGAGCGGCCAGCTTACGCAACAAGACGGTATCCACCCGCCGTCGTCCAGCCTCGACGTCGGCCAAGGTAGGGCGGCTCATGCCCAGAAGTTTGGCTGCCTGCTCTTGAGTATACCCGGCAGCCTCGCGGGCCCGCTTCAGCCCTCGGCCTAGCTCCTGCCTTTCCCCCTCATTCTGCGCCTTCATACGCATGGTTCTGCCCTCTTCTCCCACGATTTGAAGTTTTATCCTTCGCAGTGTATGATGTAGCCATCAAAATGTCAAGGAGGTAGAAGCATGGCGAATAGAACCGTCTACGATGTCACTCCTCATGAGGAAGGGTGGCAGGTGAAGCGAAGGGGAGCGGCGCGGGCCAGTAGCGTGCATTCGACGAAGGAAGAGGCCATTCAAGCGGCCAGAGCGTTGGCACACAACAACGAGCCTTCTCAAGTTGTCGTCCACAGACGGGATGGGACCATCGAGCGGGAGTGGACCTATCAAGATGATCCTTACCCACCTAAGGGGTAGACAGAAGGCCCACGGTGAGTGAGGTACTGCATGTTGCACTGCCATTAAATAAGGGTGGCTCCTTCGACGCGAAGCCCAGAATGTCAGCGAGAATTCAAAGTCCAGGTTACCTCCTGATGAGGAAACCTCACGTCTTATAGATACGCTGTTCTGTCCTTACTGCGGGATTAGAAGCAAAGCGAGGGATCACATCTTTACTTGTGACGTCAAAGTCAGTGTACTTCTATAGGGTTCGGTCCTGCGCTCCAACAACTACCTAGTTGCCGTCGGCTTCAACCGCTTGGCTCAACGCAGGCCGCGCGGGGAGCTGCCGGGACCCCTGGCGAGGGGGCACGGCTTGGGGTTGAGAGAAGCGGACGGACGATGCCAATAACGCGGCTCACCCCCGCTCGTCGGCGGGTAGAACCTGATTCCGGGCATGGGG
>CAYPZL010000195.1:0-9995 GCA_964415045.1 uncultured Pirellulales bacterium
GGCCTGCTCTGGTACCGCCGGCAGCACCGCTTGAACCTTTTGAGATAGTTACTTAACTCCTTCGGGCTCTCCCAGCGTATTTGATTGTACTGGGCCGTGTCGAAATGCACGTTTGCCGCATCATCCTTGCGGACACTCCAGATGACAGGTACTCCCAATCCAAGGGCATACCCTGCCTCGAAGTACACACCGTTCCTTTGTTCTGTGACGTCAGCGACCACGAACCGCGAGTTCTTGATCTCAGCCATGATCTTGAAGATGATGTTATCGCTGTGAGTCTCTTCGTCAGCGCGGTAGGCCGTGTATCCCGCCTCCTGTATCGCAGGCCTGATCGCTTCCTCCCACTTTGATTTCATCTCGTCCGAGAACGACATGGCGACGAATCCCTGCGTCTTTTCCTCCAGATCGGAGGCATGCTTGTCGAGATAGTCCCAACCAGTCGAGGTGATCATCATCATGTTGTTGATGACGCCCTTGCTTTTCACCAAGCCGCGTTCCTCAAGCCCTCGGAGGTAGAATGCGAATTCCTCAGAGCCGCTCGCATACGCCAGAGGGAAGTCCACCTCGATGTTCAGCTTAACCATCTCTCCAGGCGCGCTGGACAACCTTTCCAAAGCTTGCAGGAGTTTCAACTCTTTCTCCAGTGGTCTATAGTCGGGAATGCCCGCCAGCGTGGTTTCAATCATCCCCTCCTGCGTTAGCTGCACCGGCTCTCCTCGTTCGTTCTGTTCACGGATCCAGGCGGAAAGCTTGCGATCGGGCGTCTTAATCGGGCACGCGGTAGGCCAGATCGAAGGAGCCTCGTATTTGCCACAAACGGGGCACTTATAGAGTGCCATAGGTCCGCTGAGGTACGATATCTGGGTGTCTCCGCCGCGCTTACAGATCGGACAGGTGACTTTTTTTTCGCTCATAGCTTTGCTCTCCCTGCTTTTTTTTCTTTCAGGTTCATTCTACATTCAGCCCGCCTACGTCACTGATTTGAGGCCGAGGTGTTTTGTCATGGGATCGAAGTCCTTGTCGCTGTGCAGCAGGGCCAGGCCTTTCTCGATGCAGAAGGTCGCAATCATGACGTCCACCGTCTTTCGAACGGTTACCCCTTTCTTACGTAGGCGCCTGTAGTTTTGAGCGCTCTTGACGGCCAGTTCTCGGCCGAGCATTTCCTTAAAAACGAGCGCGTCCAACAACTGCTTTGCCTTGCGGAAGTCGCTGTCTCTCTTGAAACCTTGAAGCACTTCCGCAAGTATAATGTCCCCGATCACAACGAGTTCGCCGCTCAGGCTTGCGTCCAGACGGTCTGTCTGGTCTGTGACGGCCCCGTTGAAATAATCAGTCCACACGGAGGAATCTACAACAATCATTCGTCTGTTCTCATTTTGTCGAGATCGCCGGTCCAGCGGAGCTTTCCTCGGAATCCCCTGATCTTCTTCTGTCGATTGAGTTGCACGAGCAGCTTCAGGCCTTCTTCGATGGCTTTCTTCTTGGTCTTGTATCCCGAAAGCTCCAAGGCGGTCTGCATGAGATTGTCGTCAAGCACCACGTTCGTTCTCATCGTCAAATCTCCATGAATGTGTATTGATGTGCAGATTATACACATTCTGCGAGGGTTACACAAGCGCACCCGAAGGAAGGGCTTTCGCTGTTCGCCCTTGCCTCTATCCTGCCTCGTTCCAAAGCGTTTCGAAATCACGCAGGATTTGCTCGTGTCCCTCAAGCTGGCTGAACTGCACGAGCCAGTCTTTCAGGTAGGCCGGGTCGAGCGTATCGCGGTTTTTGGCCAGCATGTGTCGGACGTCTTCCTGATCGACCGGGCGTGCCGCCACCATCTTGTGGATGATGACATCTTCACACGAGGCGAATCTGACCGTGTAGTCCTCCAGCACCACTTCATTGGCCCGTTCGATTGCCTGGGCCTCATAGGGCGTGAACGAGAAGATGAAATCGACTCGTATCTTCGATTGCGGTTCTTCGGCGGGAAGCACGTTCGTTCTGGTCACGAAATCCCTCGGGTCTTCCGGAAGCAACTCGATGCCCAGTTTCTTGCACACCTGTTCGACCCGGGCGAATTGGTCGGTGCCTATGCCGAGAGTAATGTCGATGTCCCGCGTCAGGCGGGCTCTGCCGTACAGCAGGACAGCCTGGCCGCCGATGATCATGTAGGCAATGCCGCTCGTGTCGAGCTGTCGGGCAATTTTCGTAATCAGTGAGGTTATCACGATCGCAGTCCGTTGATTGCTTTGGCCACTCTGAGATCCGTTTCAAAGCCGTCCCAGATGTTCGCGGAACTGATGGCTCCCAGAGCCAGCGCCTCCTGGTGCAGGGCTTCGTAGATCCGCCGGGCCTCCTCGTACGAGAGGTTGTCCTCGGCCATCTGCTTGCGGCAGAACGCTCTATATTCAGGCGTGTTCCTGATCATCGTCGCAGTCCAAGTCTTTTCGCTTGATTGATGCATCCCGAAGAGCCAGTGTATTGATTGAATATCGCACGGCGACCGCCCCGTTCCGGGCATTGCCGGCAGCGAGTTTCATCACGAGCGAATGGTATCACAACCACGCACGCGGACGATCTGTTCTCCTAAAGAACCACACCCTCTTTGACCGCTTCGCTGACAATGCCTATCTGTCCCTTCTTCTTCTCGAACTCCTCGGGCGTGTAGCACAGCGGCTCGATTTCGAGGGGCCAGTGCTGCCAGAAATCGTACATCAGAGCCGACCGCTGGCTGAAGAACACGCCTTCAAAGTCCGGCGAGACCAGGACGATGTCATAGTCACTGTCGGCGAGGTAATCTCCTCTTGCCCTGCTGCCGAAGAATACGGCCTGGGTAATCCTGTACTTCCTCCGCACCCTTGCGACGAAGTCCTCTATTCTTGCATTTGTTCTCTGACCCAAGCGAGAACCTCCTGTGCCGTTTTGAAATGACGTGCGGCAATCTTGTCGTCGTATAACTCGGCGGGAACCCCGGCGGCCATGTCTGGATACCGCGTACTCAGGTACTCTGGATTCAAATCCCGTATTCCTGACATCATCGACTCGGGCACCTCCACGCGCTGCGCAAATCTGCCTCAGCCTGTTTGAACCAATTTCGTACCTCTTCTCCCATGACCGGATCATAACGTTAAGAGCTGTTGGCAAGCAAGTGTTTTCACGGCGCGCTCGAACCGCGATTCATAGCTCCGTGACGACCCTGGATCGGGGGTCGTCGAGGGTGTCGGGGCCGTTAGTGAGCTTGCCGGCGAGGGCCATTTCGCGGAGGCCCTTCATCGGGTCGTAAAAGGTCCGGCTCAGGTCGACGGTGTTGACGGTTATGCCCGGGCGATTGGCCTTGAGTTGCGAGACAATCACCCCGTCGGGCTGGATGAAGCAGGACGGGTAGGGCGAATAGTACGCGCTGGAGTTGGCCATGCTCACCCAGAAGTGGTTGGTCGCCGCCCGGCACTGCATGGTCTGGCGCATGATGTGCGTGTGGACGCTGGGACCGCTCTGGCGGGCGTTGTAGAACGACTGGAAGATGCAGTGGACGCCTTGCTTGTACAGCTCGCGATAGAGCTCGGGGAACCGCAGGTCGAAGCAGATCAGCAGCGCGCACTTGACACCGTTGAGCGTGAACGTGACGAAGCGGTTGCCGGAGGTGAGCCGCCGCACGTCACCGGGTGTGCCGAAGCGCTTGTCGTAGCGGTCGGCGATTCTGCCTTGGGCGTCGATCAGATACAGGCTGTTGTGGGGCTTGTTGGGCGGCGTCAGCGGATGCGTGCTGCCCAGGACGACCCAGAGACCAAGCTCGCCGGCCAGATTCATCACCCCGAGCGTCTCCTGTTTGAGCTTGTCCCAGTCGTACCCTTCGAAATTCGGGAAGTCGGTTCCCACGTATCCGCTCAGGGCGCACTCTGAGAAATGAACGATCTCGGCGCCGGCCTCCTTCGCCTTGCGCAGGAACCTGCCCATGGCGTTTGCATTGCGCTTGATCGAAGCGCTGACGGCAAACTGGCATGTCGCGACTTTCAATATCCCGTTACTCATCGCAGCCCTGTTTCGTCACCTGTCATACAATAGCTGTCATCCTGAGCGGCAGCGAAGGATCCGGGCATGGCCCGAGATATCCGCCCGGCAACGACAGCTCATCCTTCCTGGCCCGGACGCTTCACTTCGTTCGGTATGACGACCTTCCGCAAGTTGCGCCGGAGCTTTACCTGAGCCCCATCATCTCGTCGAGGCCGAAGAGGATGTTCATGTTCTGGATCGCCTGGCCCGACGCGCCCTTGGTCAGGTTGTCGATCGCGGAGAAGACGACGACCTTGCCCTTCACGAACGCGGGGAAGACGTGACAGTAGTTCGTCGCGACGATGTCCTTCACCGCCGGGGCGGTCGGGCGGACCTGGACGAACGGCTCGTCGCGGTAGTACTCGCCGTAGAGCGACAGGAGCCGGCCGTTGTCGACGTCGGCCCGCGGTTGGCAGTACACGGTCGAGAGGATGCCCCGGTCGAACGCGCCGACGTGGGGTTGGAACAGAATCCCCACCGGCGACCCGGCGACCGCAGCGGCCACCTGTTCCATCTCGGGCATGTGACGGTGCACGCCGATCCCGTACGGAAAGATGTTCTCGTTCATGTTCGGGAAGTGAAACTTCACCGATGGGTTCTTGCCGGCCCCGGAACTGCCGGTCACCGAGTTGACCACGACCGAGTCCGTCTCGATGAGCCCTTCCCGCAGCAGGGGGGCCAGGGCCAGCAACGCCCCGGTTGGAAAGCAACCCGGATTGGCGACCAGCCGCGTGGCCTTGATCTCGGCGCGGAACAGCTCGGGCAGGCCGTAGACGGCGCGGGCCAGGTTGTCCACGTCGGTATGCTTCTGGTAGTACTGCTCGTAGACGTTCACGTCCTTGAGCCGGTAGTCGGCGCTGAAGTCGATGACCTTGACGCCCGCGTCGAGCAGCTTCGGCACGAACTGCATCGAGACCTTGTGCGGCAGGCAGCACAGCGCCACGTCCGCCGATTGCGAGAGCTTGTCCAGGTCCAGCGGCTCGACCGGCAGGTGGCAGCGGCCCTGAAACTCCGGGAAGATCTCCTCGATCGGCCCGCACTCCTGGGGCAGGGCGGTCAGATACGTCAGTTCCGCCTCGGCGTGTCGGAGCAGGATGCGAATGGATTCGGCGCCGGTATACCCGCTGACGCCGATGATTGCGACTCGTACCATGATTCTTGTCCCCTATGAAAAACAGCCGCTGAGGTTGGCTCGGCGGCTGTCGTGATTCTGTGAATGGGTTGCCGACTCGATTTAGCGCTTCGAGAACTGGAACCTCCGCCTCGCACCCCTCTGGCCGGGCTTCTTTCGCTCGACCATCCTGGGGTCGCGGGTCAGGTGTCCGCCGTCGCGCAGGGTCTGGACGTAGTTCTCGTCGTAGCTCTTCAGGGCCCGTGCCACGCCCAGCAGGGACGCGCCGGCCTGGCCGGTGATGCCGCCGCCCTTGACGTTGATGAACACGTCGAACGCCTTCTCGGCCTGCACGGCCTTGAGCGGGGCGACCACCGCCTTGCGATCCTGCTCCCGCGGGAAGTAGTCGCCGAGCTCGCGCTTGTTCACGATGAGCTTGCCGCTGCCCGGACGGATTCGCACGCGGGCCACCGACGTCTTGCGCCGACCGGTGCCCCACCAGTACCCGTACTTTTTCTTGCTGTCATCGCCCGGTCGCGGAGCCGGGACGGGCTTGGCCTCGGCGGTCTCGACCTTCGGCGTTTCGGCCTTGGGCGTCTCAGCCTCAGGCGTTTCGGCCTGCGGTTTCGATTCAACGGCAGCGTTTTCAGGCTGGTTTTCTGTCATAGTCACGTTCCGCTTAGGACAACTCTATTTTTTCCGGTCTCTGGGCGTGATGGTCGTGTTCGGGGCCCCGGCAGACCTTGAGCTTCTTGAGCATCTTGCGTCCGAGCCGGTTTTTGGGCAGCATCCGCCGCACCGCCAGCTCGATGACCCTCTCCGGCTTCTTCTCGATCATTTCCTCGAAGCTGGCGTACTTGTGGCCGCCCGGGTGGTGCGTGTACCAGTCGTAGACCTTATGCTCGGCCTTTTTGCCCGTGAGCCTGACCTTCTCGGCGTTGACGACAACCACGTAATCCCCGACATCCACGTGCGGCGTGTACGTCGGCTTGGTCTTGCCCATCAGGATCGGCGCGATCTGGGCCGCCATCCGACCGAGGATCGCCCCCTCGGCGTCCACCAGCACCCATTTCTGCTCCACTGCGTTTTTCTTGGCCATAAACGTCTTCATAGGCGTACTCTCTTCTCAGTCCGGCATAGAAACCTCGCATTGTAGCAAACGCGAAAATCCTGTCAAACTATTTTTTCGCCCGTTTTCCACGTTTTCAGCCCCAAAGCAACTTCCGCCCGCCTTAACGCCCACCACCGGCCCGGCCGTTCACCGCAGAGGCAAAGAGAACACAAAGCGTCAGGCTTAACCCATTTGCCTAAAGTGAGTTACGTCCGTCTCTGTGTCCTCTGCGTCTCCCTGGTGCATCCCCGCCGAAGGCAGATTGGCTTCGTTTTGCGTTTAGATCATTCGGTTTTCGGGCTTGTTTCGAGCTTCGGATTTCGGGTTTCCCGGCCCCGACCGGGCCAAATTGGGTTCGTTTGACACTCTACGCCAGCCCAGACCCGCAAGAAACCACGACGAACTCCTCTCAGGGTGGTCCGCCCACTGAGACATGACCCAGAAAGACAGGAAGAAAGAGACAAGCAAAGCAATTCCACCCAACATGACGCCTTCTCCCTTCCCTCCCCCGTCAATCCCCAATCCCAAACCCCGCTCAACCCCCTCCCACCAAAGATACGCCCCCCCCCGCCCAAATCTTGCGCCGACCACCCAGGTTTTTCCCGCAACGACAGTGTTGTCCCGGGCACTTGAGTGCCAGGATTTTCAGGAAAGACCGTTTGCGCAAGCGCCGGTCTTGTAGCAAAGGGACCGCCAACCGTCTCTGTCTCCTAAGTCTCGTCTGCCTGGCCCAGGAGAGGACGGCACTTGTTCCGCAAGAATCACACACGGCCAGGCGCGGACGGTAAGCCAATGTGGCGGGAGTGACACGGTCAGAAAGAACAGGAGGTGGGGGCAGTTCACAAGATTTTCAGCGGAGCAGCGCACCGGATGCTACGGGAGTCTCGCCTTTTCCAATCACAACTTGAGATCTCAGAAAAACACCAGAGCGTCCCCAGTCCCCGAATGTGCCCTTAGCCCAGTACCCCTTTGCGAAAATGGTAGCTACGCTCTCCGCGACTGTTTTCCGAGAGCCTCTCCTGGTCCATCATGCTCGATCGCCATGACCACGAGAGGGTAGTTCATCGCTTCCTTGAACTCCTCCTCGACGTATTTGACTGCATCTCTGAATGCCGGCGTTCTATCGGGCAGAAAGACCTGGAGACGGTCGTCCGGCACGACGACAACACCGACGTCGATCTCGCCGTTGTCGATGCTGTTTCGCAAGTGAACGATGTCGCGGATCAACATGTCACTGCGAGCCGAAACTTGCAGTTCCACGCCCAGCCTAACAAGGATCGACTGGTTATAGCGAAGCTTCTTCGTCCAGTCAATGCCCCCCGCAGTGATCTTCTCCCACCCCCCGCGTGCCTCGAACTCCCCATCGATCATCTTTCGCAAAACGGCCGCGCCGTTGGCATCCTTTTCTTCTTTGAGACGAACTTGGACCGACAGAAGAACGTCTTGCACTTCCAGGAGAAGGTCAGCGAGCCCGAGCCGACAGACCTTTTCGCGAGCGCCGTCGTAGAACCGCATCTTGGTAATCTTCATTTCTTTTGAATAACCTCTCCACTTGGAATTCGGTTTTCTTGTTTAGCGAGAACGGAACTTGCTCTCGCAGGCGTTCAAGTATGTGTTGACTGTCGTGGAGTTCCGTTCCTATCCAGAACCGATTGTTCAGCTCGGCCGCTTGATAGGTCGAACCTCCCCCGCCGAACGGGTCGAAGACGATATCATCCTCGACAGTCGCCATGAGGATTGCTCTCTCCGGTATCACCAACTTGAGTTCATTGACACCCGGACGGACTTTGAACTTGCGATGCCTGTTCGGCGACGTGTCCTCCCAGAAATCAGTGAGGTTCAGGCCTAACGGATTGAGCTTGTCTCGGTGGCCACCGTAGTCTTTGATTTCTCTTCCGCAGTGTCGGCATGTTGGGATAGGGACTCGAAGACGGTTGAACGTCTTCGGTTGACCTCGCGTGTAATAGAGGAGTGCATAATGGGCGGGATATAGTTTCTTGCCACGACTATACGTACCCTTCATGCTTAAAGCGATCCAATGCCTGAACGTGGCAAGATTGTTCAGGATGTTTCCAAATCGGACGGCAAGTTCAGGCGTGGCATATATGAAAATGGCCCCTCCAGGCTTCAAGATACGGCAGCATTCTGTAATCCACTTCTCGCACCATCGCAGGTACTCAAAGTGAGACATCTTGTCATGGTAGCCGTTCTTGTAGTCCTTGCCCAAATTGAAAGGTGGGTCGGCGAAGACGCAATCAACAGACGCCGAGCGCATGTCCGTTAGCAAGGACATACAATCTTCGGCAAACAGAACACCTTTTCTCGTCGTCAAGAAGGGCTGATGCATGTTCATCAGTCTACTATGTCGTGCGTCCCGCAGTCAAGGCTGTTCGGCGGATTTCGCTCGCTCAGCCTCCTTCACATCGTGAGATTCTTCTTCATCCTTCGGTTTTCGCGACGACAGGGGCAATCTGGACCCAAGGGGGGGGCCAGAGACTCTGGTTTCGACAACACTTTCACTGATTGAGCAGGTTCGCCCAATCTACGGCCTCAGCGCGTTGCGCGATGATTTCCACACGTAGCTCAGAGCCGAAGACCGCTTGATAGTTCTCTTTCAGCGAAGAGGCGGACGGGTCGATCAAAGTCATTTTCTTCGGGGATTTCTTCTTGCTGGCCCTGTCGCACATCACCCCGGCGAAATGGAGTCTTGCCATGGTATCAAATGGCGAGAGGGAAAAGCCAATGGCGTAGATTTCGTCCGCCTGGTACAAAGCACGGCCGGCATTGTGCCAAACAGGCCCACTACCGGGAAGTTTATCAAGGGGTTTATGGCGTCCCAGCCCCGTGACACCGATGTAGTATTCCTTGTTGCTTTGTTGGAAAATCCGATTTTCGATCCGCCCAGCCAACTTGCAATCAGGGATACGAAGGAGCACGTAGTCATACTCAATTTCGCCAGTGGGTTTGTCCGTGCCGTCCTGTACGTTCTTGTCTTCCTTCTGAAAGAGAACGGGATACCCAAAATTAGTGACTTGATCCCGTTGGACTACAGCCCAGTTTATCGAGCCATGCATTTTGAGAATCGGGGTTCCATTGTCGTTCTCGGCTTTGAAGCCGTATTGCCAGGGTTTTTGCGCTTGGGACATGGACTGCTCTATAAGTGTGTCGTAATTGAACGTTATAATCGTGTCATTGGTTCGCAGCATGGCTGTGAATCCATGGATGCGATCAAGCTTGTCCAGGGCGGCCTTCTGTTGTTTCCATATCACGTCTCGCAGGGCATCCTCCATATGGCTAAGCCAAACCGCAATCGATTCGGCCGTCCAGAAAGGGGTGTCTCCATGGGTCCGTCCAACCGGGCACATTTGCTGCCTCATTCTCCAGGTGAGGGCATCGAAATGGGCGAGGTCGAATAGCTCTTCGATGTTCAGGGTGCGGCGGCCGTTGCACAATCCGGCATTCATCCAGTTGACGCGTTCGTCGAGCCAGCCCAGCCATTCGAGAGCTTCTTCCTGATCATACTCCTCAAACTTGTGACACAGAAGCGGAGTCAACTCCGTCGCCAATGGCATGCCGACCTGTTTCGAGAAGCCAGCCCCGATAATGAACACACGCCTTCCGTCCATGTGCTCCCTCCACAGGATAATTGGGCCTTCCCGCGGGCGAGAACGCCCCAACAAATTAGTACCACAGCGCGAGATAGGCTCAAGGGGGCCGGGGTTGGATGTCGATAAC
>CAYPZL010000196.1:0-9972 GCA_964415045.1 uncultured Pirellulales bacterium
CTGTTCCCCACGCCCCAGACCAATCGAAAAAGTCAGTCAACTTGAGTAAATACCAAATACCCAATGCGGCAGGGGATTGCTTCACCTGCCTCCGATCCGGTCGAGGGCCGGCTGCACTGCCGGCGATGATGCGAAATGCGGCACTGCGCCTACTCGATCGGACTTGGCGAAGATGCGGTGTGTGGACTAAAGGGCGGATGTGGCACACACGGCGGGGCGGTTCCGCCGCGGTTGAGAGACGCTCACGATGAATTTGAGCGGGAAAAACGATTGCATCGAAACGCCGCCGGAGGCTTAATAGTAGAGCAGAGCAACGGCCGGCGTGTGCCGTTGCGATGGATAACGATTGGGTGCGACGCCAAGGCGTGGCAGAACCAGGGAGAATTCGCATGAGAATGGCTGTGAGATCGATGTTGGTTGTGCTGATTGGCTGGTTGTTTCTGTTGGCGGGATGCTCGGAAGTGGAGATCACGGGCCGGCGGCAGTTGAATCTCGTGCCCGATTCGATCATCAATTCGCTCAGCCTCCAGCAGTACAGCCAGTTTATCTCCGAGAACAAAGTGAGCACGGACGCCGAGAAGACGGCGATGGTCAAACGGGTTGGGGCCCGGATTCAGCAGGCGGTGGACCAGTTCTGCCGGAAGCACTGTGACAAGGATCCGTTTGAGGGCTATGAGTGGGAGTTCAACCTGGTCGAGGATAACGCGGTCAACGCCTTTGCCATGCCTGGCGGCAAGGTGGTGGTGTATACGGGCCTGCTGCCGGTGGCCCAGAACGAGGCGGGGCTGGCGACGGTGATGGGCCATGAGATCGCGCACGTCTTTGCCAAGCACGGGTCCGAGCGGATGAGCCAGGGCTTGCTCGTTCAGATGGGAGGCATCGCGATCGACACGGCCATGAAGGAAAAGCCCGAGGCGACGAGGAACCTGTTTGTGAGTTCCTACGGCCTGGGCACGCAGATCGGTTTGCTGCTGCCGTTCAGCCGGCTGCACGAGAACGAGGCGGACAAACTGGGGCTGATTTTCATGGCGATGGCGGGGTACGAGCCGCAGGAGGCGGTGGAATTCTGGAAGCGGATGGCCGCGGCCAAGGAAGGCAAATCGCAGCCGCCGGAGTTCCTCAGCACGCACCCGGCCGATGCGACCCGCATTCGGAACATCCAGAACCTGGTCCCCGAGGCCATGGAGTACTATCAGCCGGCCCAATAGGCTCCGGCGCCGGAGGTGCGTCTTGCTCTTCTACTGCGGTGACGTTTGCGGATCACGCCATGCCGGCGGCGGCGCGGCCGGCCAGAGCGCCGGTGGAGAAACACATCTGAAGGTTGTACCCGCCGCAGGGGCCGTCGACGTCGAGGATTTCGCCGGCGAAGAAGAGGCCGGGGCGGAGCTTCGATTCCATCGTCTGCGGGTCGATCTCCTTCGTGCGGACTCCGCCTCGCGTGACGGTCGCCTCCTCGATGGGCCCGGTGCCGGTGACGCGCAGCGGCAGCGCCTTGAGAAGGGCGACCAGGCGTCTGCGCGCGTCCTTGGTGACCTGACCGGCCGGCGATTTCGGATCGCAGGCCGCCCGGTCGCACAGCGCCAGGGCGAGCCGGTGAGGCAGGAAAGCGGGCAGGGCGTTCGCCGTGTTCTTTTTCGGATGGGCGGCCCATTGTTCTCGCATCTGCCGGTCCAGGGCGTCCGTGCCCGTCTCGGGCGCCAGATCGATTTCGAGATCGATGCTGCGTCCCTGCGTGGCAAGGTAGTCGGCCGCGTGCCGGCTGAGGTCGAGGGTCGCCGGACCGCCGATGCCCTTGTGAGTGAAGATCATGGCTCCCTCGGTGGCGATTTTCCGGCTGCCAATCCTGGTTCGCATCCGGACGTCGGCCACCGAAACGCCGGCCAGGTCGCGCAGCCATTTCTCGCGCGTCACCAGCGTCACCAGGGCCGGCCGCGCCGGGGCGATGCCGTGCCCGAACGCGGCGGCGAAGCGATACCCGTCACCGGTCGAGCCCGTCTGGGGCCATGTCACGCCCCCGGTGGCGACGATGAGCCTTCGGGTCGGGATGGTGCACTGTGGCGTCCGGACGGTGAAACCCGCGTCGCTGCCGGCGACGTCCCGTACGGGCTCTCGGAAGGCCAGGCGCGCGCCGAGCTTCCGGGCCTGCCTGACGAGGAGGTCGCGGACGTCACCGGCGCGGTCCGAGACGGGAAATACGCAACCGTCGGGCTCGACCTTGCCGGGCAGGCCGTGGCGGCGAAAGAACGTTATGATCTCTGCGGGCGAGAGTTCGTGGAAGCAGTGGCGCAGGAATCGTCCGCCGGTCCCAAAGGCGCGGACCATCTCGTCGGGCGTGGCTGCGTGGGTGAAATTGCATCGTCCGCTCCCGGTGATGAGGAGCTTGCGGCCCGCTTCGGCGTTGGCCTCCAGGACGGTGGTTGTCGCGCCCTCGCGAGCGGCGTGAATGGCGGCCATCAGGCCGGCTGGACCGGCCCCGATGATACAAATCTCTGTATTCACAAGCTGCTGCTCCGTTGTCTGACATTGTCACGTGCGAAAGCCGATCACCGAATTCGACGGCCCGCTGTCCCATTCTCGCCGCCGTCCGCAGAGAAATCAACCCGCTTGCGATTCGTCGATCCCTCTCCCGGCGCGGCACGGTCCTTACGCGATGGGCGGCGCCCGGCAGCGAATTGTGAGACTTTTTGAAAGGAAGGACGATGCCGGTCTGGCAAACGTGTCTGATCAGAATCCTGCTGGCGGTCGGGCTGGGGGCGGCCGTGGGGCTCGAACGCCAGCTCAGCGGCAAAGTCGCCGGCATCCGGACGAACATGCTCATCTGCCTCGGGGCGGCGGTCCTGACGATCATCTCCGAGGAAATGGGCCTGCGGCACAACGATTCGGCCGCTCGCATCGCCGCCCAGATTGTCACGGGCGTCGGCTTCCTTGGCGCCGGCGTGATCATCCGCGACCGCGGCGGCGTTTACGGCCTGACCACGGCCGCTACCATCTGGCTGGTTGCCAGCGTGGGTATGGCCGTCGGGGCCGGCTTCTACTTCCTGGCCGTCGCGACAGCCGTCCTGGCCATCATCATCCTGCTCGGGTTGAAACACTGGCCCACCCGACCCCCGAACAGCGGCACAGAGGAACAGTGACATGCCGCCGGCGCCGGTCATCTCAGCTTGATCTTCGAGAGGTCGGCTGTCGGTTCGGGAAATGCCATTCGGAGTCTGGTAAGGTATTTTACGAGGATGTCGGAGATCACGAGATTGCGGAACCATTTCTTGTTGGCCGGGATGACGAACCACGGAGCGTATGCCGTGCTGCATTTGCTCAGGGCGTTTTCGTAGGCCTTGATGTAGTCCGGCCAGTATTGTCTCTCCTCGGAGTCCTTCGGATTGGCCTTCCAGTGTTTCGTCGGGTCCTCCAGCCGGGCCCGGAATCGCTCGAGCTGTTCGGCCTTGCTGATGTGGAGGTAGCACTTCAGGATGTGCGTGCCACACCGGGTCGATTCGTCCGCGCACCTCCTGGCCGGGAGAGTTCCCATCGGTATCGGGAGGATTCCAGGGCATTCGGGACTTTGACCTTGATTTTCGCCTCGGTGCGACCTACGCTGGAGCCAACGGATGGCAGGCAATGCGAATCGGGCAAATGAGGGGTGATTGTGGGACGTTTGGTCGTTCTTTCGGGTCCGTCATGCGTGGGCAAAGGGCCGCTTCGGGCGGGCCTGAAGAAGTTCTATCCGGCGCTGGCGGGCGGACTCAGTAAGCTGGTGCTGTACGACAGCCGCGCGCCGAGCGCAGCCGTTCGAGACAAGGTATGGTGATATGGCTGCTGTTGATCCAAGCTGGCAACTTCTGGCGTGTCGGTATTTGCGCGGGCAGCTCGAGAAGCTGACGAAGGAATTGCGGGGCGTGCGTCAGAACGACGACATCGAGCCGGTGCATCAGGCCCGGGTCGCCTCGCGCCGCATGCGCGCGGCGTTTCGGATGTTCGGCGATTGCTTCGAGGACAAGCGGCTCGCCAGATGGCAGAAGCGGATCAGGACGTTGACGAAGGGCCTGGGAGCGGCGCGGGACAAGGACGTCCAGATCGATTTCGTGCGGACGTTTTGCCAGACGCAGGAGGGCGGAGACAAACGCAATCGCCCGGGGATCAATCGCCTGCTGCTGCGGTTGCAGCAAGCCCGGGACGCGTTGCAGCCGGAGGTGCTCAAGGCACTGGAGAAGCTGGGCAAGGGCGACGTCCTGGCCGAGATGCACGGGGAGCTGGAGAGGATTCTCTTCACGTTGAGACGGAGTGACGTGTCGTTGCAGAGCCCGGTCGTCTGGACCCGGGGAGCGGAGCAGATTCACCGCAAGAAGCACGATCTGTTTGCCTGCGAGCACACGCTGGAGGATCCCGAGAATCAGGCGGGCCACCACCAGATGCGCATTGCGGCCAAGCGGCTGCGCTACACGATGGAGATTTGCGACTTGGCCTGCGAGGGACAGCTCGCCCCGTTTATCAAGGGCGTCAAGAAGGTGCAGACGTTCCTGGGCGACGTGCACGATTGCGACGTATGGGTGGCGGATATCGAAGCGTTCATGGAGCGGGAACGGCTGCGTACCATCGACTATTTCGGGCACCATCGCCCGTTCCTGCGCCTTCGTCCCGGCCTGTCGCTGCTGCGCGCCGAGCGAGAAGCCCACCGCCGGCGAACCTTCGCCGAGCTGGCCGCATACTGGAAAACGCTGGAAGAAGATGGCTTCTGGGATCAAATGGAAAGCACGCTGCAACCTGGTGAGGCTGCGGCGGGCAACGATGCGGCCCGAGGACAGGATCAGCGCGTAGATGCCTCCGATGAGAAAGCCGAACAAGATCGCACTGCTCAGTGACGTGCACGGCAACCTGCCCGCACTGGAGGCGGTGCTGGCTGATGCCACCCAAAACGGCGCGGGCGCGGTCTGGAACCTCGGCGATTTTTTAGGCTATGCGCCGTTTCCCAACGAGGTGATTCAGAAACTGCGTGAGGCGAAGGCGGCGAATGTCGTGGGCAACTACGATCTCAAAGTTCTGGCGTTTGAGCAGAAAAAGGAGAAGTGGAAGCGCAAGAAGGCGGCGGAAAAATACACGGCGTTTGCCTGGAATCATGAGCACCTCTCGGCCGACAGCCGGGCGTTTCTGGAGTCGCTGCCCGAGCAGGTCCGCTGTGCGGTAAGCGGCCTTTCTGCCTTGCTGGTGCATGGGAGCCCGGCGTCGGTGGCCGAGCTTCTGGGCGGGGCGACGCCGGCGGCGCGTTTCCGGGAGCTGGCCGGGATGGCCTCGGCGGACCTCGTCGTCTGCGGCCATTCTCACCAGGCCTTCGTCCGCCGCGTCGGCGAGACGTGGTTTGTCAATCCCGGCAGCGTCGGACGTCCCGAGGGCGGCGACTGGCGGGCTTCGTACGCGCTGCTGGAGGTTGCCGACGGGAACGTACACGTGCGACACCGGCGCGTGACGTATGATATCGAGCGGGTGGTTCAGGCCGTACGTGCGGCGGGTCTGCCCGCCGAGTTCGTCGATGTCTTCCGAGAGGCCAAAAGCCTCGATCAGCTCAGGGAGCGGGCCGGCAACCCGCTCGATGACGTCCTGGCGCTGGCGCGACGCTGCGATTACGAGCGGCAGCACACGCACCAGGTGACAAGGCTGGCGCTGCAGATTTTCGACGAGCTGGCAAATCTGCACGGGATGGGGTCGCAGGACCGGTTCTGGCTGGAATGCGGCGCCCTGCTGCACGACATCGGCTGGATCGAGGGACAACAGGGACATCACAAGACGGCCCTGCGGTTGATTCTGGCCGAGCCCCGGCTGTCCTGGCCGCCGCGCCAGCGCCAAATCGTCGGCTTGATCGCCCGCTACCATCGCAAGGCCCTGCCCAGCGAGCAGCACAGGTATTTTCCGGACCTCAGCGCCGAGGACCAGCACCGCGTCCGCGTGCTGGCCGGCATTTTGCGCGTCGCCGACGGGCTGGACCGCACCCACGCAAGCCTGATTCGAAGGGTGACGTGTGAGGTGAGCGATTCGAGCATCACGTTTTCTTGCGATGCCGACGGCCCGGCGCCGTTCGAAGTGGAGGCGGCGACGAAAAAGGCCGATTTATTAGAAAGTGTGTTCGCAAAGCGCGCCGTGATCGAAGTATCGGCTGGAGCCGAAAAAGGTTGACGGGAGCTTTCGGAGGGTGTAGATGAACGGGCGTAACCTTCATGATTGCGAACTGAACGAGTGATTCAAGATATGCCAAGCTCCGGAGAAAAGACGAACGTTCCCCAGGCGGCGGAAACTCTGGCGGTGATTGACATCGGGTCGAACTCGATTCGCATGGTTGTCGGGCAGGTGCTACCCGACGGGACGCTTGAGATTCTGGAGCGATTGCGGCGAGCGGTGCGGTTAGGGCAGGACACCTTCCGCAACGGCTCGATTCGCGCCGCCACGATGCGCAGTGCCGTGGCGATTTTGCGAGACTACCGTCATGTTCTCAACACCTACGGCGTCAGCCGGGTGCGGGCCGTGGCGACCAGCGCCGTTCGCGAGGCCACCAACGGGGAGACCTTCGTCGACCGCGTTCTGGCGGCGACGGGCCTGGAAGTCTCGGTCATCAGTGGGGCCGAAGAGGGACGCCTGACGGTTTCGGCCGTTCGCGACGCCGTCGGCAAAAAGCTGCTCGGAGGACGAACCGCCCTCGTGGTTGAGGTGGGAGGCGGAAGCACCGTCCTGAACCTGCTGCGCAAGGACGAGGTCACCGTCTCGCAGAGTCTGCCGACCGGCTCGGTTCGCATGCAGGAGGTGCTCTCGACGAGCACAGAGACTCCCGATCAGGCCGCCAAGCTGATACGGCACCAGGTCACCAGCGCGACCAAGGCCTTCCACAGCCTGCTTCCGCTCAAACAGGTCCAGAGCTTCATCGCCGTCGGCGGGGACGCCCGCTGGGCGGCGGCCCAGGTGGGCAAGTCGGTCGACGGCGCCGATTTCAAAACGGTCTCGCAGACGTCGCTGGATCGACTGCTGGACGAGTGCCAGCATCTGACGGCCGACGAACTGGCCCGGGCCTACCACATGCCTTTCATCGATGCCGAGACGATTGTCCCGGCGTTGTTCGTCTATCAGGTGTTGCTCCAGGCTACGCGGGCGCGCACGATGATGGTGACGGACGTTTCGATGCGTGACGGTCTGCTGCTGGATCTGGTGCGGGACGTCGCCGGCGGAGAGGACGATTCGGCGTACCGGGGAGTGGTCCAGTCGGCGCTGGCGGTGGCCCGGAAGTATCAGGTGGATATCAAGCACGCCGAGCATACCCGTCTTCTGGCCGTGTGTCTGTTCGATAAACTGTTGTCCGAACATCGGTTAGGCCCGCGCCATCGCCTCCTGCTGGAGGTGGCGGCCCTGCTGCACGAGGTCGGCACGTTCGTTTCCAGCCGGGCCCATCACAAGCATAGTCTGTACCTGATTGCCCATTCCGAGATCCTGGGCCTGACCCAGGACGAGCTGATCATGGTGGCCAACGTCGCGCGGTACCACCGGCGCAGCCGCCCGAAGCCGTCGCATCCGGATTACAGCCACCTGCCGCGCGAGCGGCGCATCATCATCAACAAGCTGGCCGCCTTGCTCCGCGTGGCCGACGCCCTCGACAACAGCCGGACGCAGCAAATCAGCGACCTCGACTGCCGGATCGACAACAATGGACTTATCATCTCCGTGGAAGGAGTGACGGACCTGACGTTCGAAAACCGGTCGCTGCTGGAAAAGGGAGATATGTTGCAGGATATCTACGGATTTGACGTTCGCCTGGAGCAGGGGCGGCGCCCTTGAGATGTCGCAGAGCGCCGGGCCCATCCCGTGCGGAGAAACCAAGACCGAGAGACAACTGAGACAGGCTATGGCAAAGAAGGATCTCAACGTGTCCGATCTCTTCATCAATCGCGAATTGAGCTGGCTCGAGTTCAACGACCGGGTCCTGCAGGAGGGCCGGTCCGATCGACTGCCGCTGGGCGAGCGGCTCAAGTTCCTTTCGATTGTCAGCTCGAACCTGGACGAGTTCTTCATGATCCGCGTGGCGGGTCTGAAGCAGCAGAAGGCCGCGGGCGTGCGCAAGCGCGACGCCAGCGGACTGACACCCTCGCAACAGCTCTCGCTCATCAGCGGGAAGGTGCGGGAGATGCTGGCCCAGCAGGCGGCCGGTATCGCCGAGGTGTTCGAGAAACTCGCCGCGCACGATTTCCATCTCGTGGGCAGAGAGCGGTGGACGCCGAAGCAGCGTCAGTTTCTGTCGAAATATTTCACGGCCGAGGTGCTGCCGGTCCTGACGCCGCTGGCGGTGGAGGAACTCGATCCGTGCCCGCTGCTTTCGGATTTGCAACTTTTCGTGGCTCTTTCGGTGAGCGTATCGAAGAGCGACGCGTCCGATCAGAAGCTCATTGCCGTTCCTGTTCCGGCCCTGTTTCCCCGTTTCGTCACGGTGCCGGCCGAAAATGGGACGTGCGTGACACCGCTGGAAGAGGTCATCCTCGATAACGCCGGGGCGCTGGCGGGGGGGCGCGCCGTACACGCGGAAGCCGTCTTTCGCATTACGCGCGACGCCGACGTAGCCATTCAGGAAGACGAGGCGGGGGATCTTCTCGGCACGGTGCAGGACGCGGTGCTGGCGCGAAAGCGGCGTAGCGCCGTGCGGCTGGAAATCAGCGCCCACCCGCCCCGGCGCATCAAGCGATGGCTCGTCGAGGCGCTGGACCTGCGCAGCGAGGACGTCTACGAGATCGAAGGCCTGCTGGACGCGCGGGCCCTGATGCAACTGACGGGCCTGCCGGTGATCCAGGGTCTCAAGGCCCCGGACTGGCCCGGGCAGGTGCCGCAGGATCTGATCGGGGCCGAGGAGCTCTGGCCCGCGCTTCAGGAACGCGACGTGCTGCTGTTTCACCCGTACGAGACGTTTGACCCGGTGGTGCAATTAGTGGCCGAGGCGGCCGAGGACCCGAACGTGCTGGCGATCAAGCAGACGCTGTACCGCACCAGCGGCGATTCACCGATTGTTGCCTCCCTGGCGCAGGCGGCCGAGAACGGCAAGGAGGTCACCGTTCTCGTGGAGCTCAAGGCCCGCTTCGACGAGGCCAAGAACGTCCATTGGGCCCGCCGGCTCGAGGACGCGGGCTGCCACGTGATTTACGGGATTGCGGGCTTCAAGACGCACGCCAAGGCCCTGCTGGTAATCCGCCGGGAGGCCCGGCGGCTGCGCCGGTACGTGCATCTGGCCACCGGCAACTACAACGACAGGACGGCCCGGCTGTACTCCGACATCGGGCTGCTAACCTGCGACGACGAGCTGGCCTCCGACGTTGCGGCGTTCTTCAACCTGCTCACGGGGCTCTCCGAAGCCGTCGAGTGGCAGCAGTTGATCATCGCGCCGACCGAGCTGCGCAGCCGATTCCTCGACCTGATCGACCGCGAGATCAAGGTCTCCACGCCCGACCGTCCGGGCCTGATCATGGCTAAGGTCAATTCGCTGGAAGACCGCCAGATCTGCGAAGCTCTGGCGCGGGCAAGCCGGGCCGGCGTGGAGGTGCTGCTCAACGTCCGCGGGATTTGCTGCCTGCGACCCGGTGTCAGGGGGGTGTCCGAGCGCGTGCAGGTGCGTTCCATCGTCGACCGTTATCTCGAGCATGCCCGCGTCTACTACTTTGCCAACGGCGGACATGCCGAGATCTACCTCAGCAGTGCCGACTGGATGAGGCGAAATCTCGATCGCCGGCTCGAAATCCTGTTCCCGGTCAAGGACGGCCGGATTCGGCGACGCCTGGCAAAGATTCTGCGTACGTATTTCGCGGACAACGTCAAGGCCTGGGAGCTGTTGCCGGACGGTCGATATCGGCGGGTCCGCCAGCGCGGCAAGGCGGTTCGGGCCCAGGAGCAGTTCTACGAAGACGCGGTTGCCGCGGTACGCGCCGCCGAGCACATGAATCATCAATTCCGCCCTCTGCGCCG
>CAYPZL010000197.1:0-9882 GCA_964415045.1 uncultured Pirellulales bacterium
AGCACGCGGTCGAAGTCCAGAACGCGGGCGTTGCGATGTTTCACAAAGGCCAGCGCCGTGGCCCCGACGGCGATGACATAGGCCAGCAACCCCACGATGAAAACAGGGATCAGCCACCAGAGCAGGATGCCAACGGCTCCGGCGCCGAGCAGCAGGCTGACCCACAGTCCGACGTTGGTTTCGACGGCTTTGGCGTCTTTGGCGGCCCAGGTGACCAGCAGAAACCACAGGAAATAGAGCCCGAGATAGACGATCAGTTTGACGATCGAAACGTAGCCGCCGTACTCGATGGACATCAGCAGGAAATCTGGCATGTAGCGCTCCGTTACTATTGAAATCACGATCATGTAACCACGACGGATGGGATGGAGGCCCTCGTCATCAGAGGATCCCTTCGGTTGTGGTTCGTATACCCTTCAGTGCCATCTTCAGTTCTTCGGCGTTGGGTGCGTATTTGTAGGCATCTTTGGGATCGATCCACCCCTCTTGCACGAGCCGACACAAGTTGTCGGTCAGGTCGAGCATGCCTTCGCGCTGCGAGCCCCGGATGACGCTGGGCAGGTCGGCTTCCCGGCCGTCGGAGATGAGCTTTCGCACGGAGGGGTTGGCCAGCATGACCTCGACGGCCGGTATGCGGTCGATGTCTTCATGAATACAGGGCAGCAGGACCTGGCTGACGATGGCTCGTATCGCGGTGGCCAGTGCCTGGCGCACCAGCTCGCGTTCTTCCTGGGGGAAGAGGTCCAGCAGTCGGTGGACGGCCTGGGACGCATTCGACGAGTGCATCGTTCCCATCACGAGGTGGCCGGTCTCAGCCGCCCGCATCCCCGCCGTGACGGTCTTGGCGTCCCGCATCTCGCCCACGAAGACCACGTCCGGGTCTTGACGCATAAGATAGGTCAAGGCGTCTTCAAAGTTCGGCACATCGATGCCGATCTCTCTCTGCGAGACCAGCGCCTTGTTGTCGAGATAGAGGTATTCGATCGGGTCCTCCACGGTTACGATGTGGCAGGATCGCGTCCGCGTGATGTGGTCAATCATGGATGCGATAGTGGTGGTCTTGCCCGAGCCGGTGGGACCCACGACCAGGACCAGACCCTGGCGGGCCTCGGCGATCTTCTCCAGCACCGGCGGCAGGTTCAGGCTCTCGAATGTCGGCACGTGGGCGCTGACCCGCCGGGCCACCAGGCTGATCATGCCGCGCTGGCGAAAGACGTTGATTCGGAATCGGTGCTCCTTGCCGATCTCATGAGCGAAGTCCAGCGTTCCGTTTTGCCGAAAGAACTCCTGCTGCGCCGGGCTCATGATCTCGAAGACCAGCTCTTCCATTCGCTCGGGAGTCAGGATCTCACCGGTCGTATTCTTCAACTGTCCGAAGAGGCGTAGTTTGGGCGGCTGCCCTACTTTCAGATGCAGGTCGTTGGCCTGCGTCTTGATCGCCGCCTTGAAATACTTGTTCAGTTGCGGCTCGTGATCGAGTGGCTTGTGTTCATCGAGAGGCTGTTCCGACGTCATGTTCCTGCTGACTCCAATAGCGACAAGACCGGTTCCTGTATATTGACTGGTGCAACACGCGGCCTAGTCTCAAACCTGTCGTCTTGTGATAAGGCTCGTAACGACAAACCTTTGTAACACTCTATTATACGACGTACGCCCCCATTGTCAAGCTTGATACTTTTCCTTGGCGTGCGATTGTCCGCCTCTTTTAACACTCGTTTTTTCCCGGCCTCGTGGTCCCTCCGAAGTCAACGCGACGGCCTATAATATACATCTACACAGCAACGCCAACACCGTCAACCTTCTTTTGCTTTGATCGGGGCATTTGTTTGGGCTATTGTATGTCTCGTGGCCGGCTCGGACGCGGCGTCGCAGACGTCCCGACCTCCGGCGTGAACCAGACCGACCCAGTGGTGACAGGGCAGTGTACCCGAATGGCGAAAGGCTTGTTTTACAATCTGGGCAAAAAGGTGGGGCCGAAGGTCCGCAAGGCAAAGTGGATGTGGGAGTCCATGACGGGCACGGAGACCGATGCGATCCGTCTGGAGCACGGCGTCGGGCTGGACCTGGCGCACGAAGCGCGGCGGCAGCTCCAAATCGATTCTGAGCCCCGCACGAGGGACACGCTGGAGGAGATCGGCTACCAGCTTGCCGCCTGCGTCGCTAACAAGCTTCGCACGTTTCATTTTGAGGGCTTCCTGGGCGGCGAGCCCAACGCTTTCGCCCTGCCCGGGGGGTTCGTATTTGTCAGCCGTCCCATCATGGAGTTGTGCCAGTGGAGCAGCGACCAGATTGCCTTCATTCTCGGGCATGAGATGGCCCATATCATCAAGGGACACACGTTCGAGCGGATCGTCGCCAACTCGGCGATCACCACCGTCTCGCGCGCCACGGCGGTGCGGGGTGTCCTGGGGGGCTGGCTGCGGACGGTTGGCGTGCGATTTCTGGAGACGGCTTACTCACGCGATCAGGAGCTGGAAGCGGATCGCCTGGGGGTGCGGCTGGCTGTGGCCGCCGGCTACCGGCCCGAAGGCGCCGTCGAATTGCTCTCGCATCTGGCACAGCTAAAGGCCGCGCCCGAACCGCTTGACTTGGGCGAGTATTTCTCCACGCATCCCAGCGCCGAGGTCCGCATCAAGAGCATCCGCCATTTCCTGCAACAGCGGTCGGGCTCGAAGGGGGCCACCGGGGCCTGATCGGGTCGGCCGGGAGGAGGGCCGACGGCGGCGCGGTTTCCTCAACCGGCCAGCAGGACCGCCAGGGTCATGTAGATCGCCACACTGATCGAGTCGTTCGCGGTGGTCACGAGGGGCCCCGAGCTGATCGCCGGATCGATGCCGATCTTGCGGAATACAAAGGGCAGGAGCAGGCCGAGGGTCGTCGCCACCATGATGGCCGAGAACATGGCCGTGCCGAACGCGAATACGAGACGCATGGGCACGACGGCTTCCTCGGGAGTCTTCGTTTGGATCAGAATCGTACAGGCGATGGCGCCCAGCAGGCCGCAACTGAGGGCCACCAGGAAGGCGATGCGAACCTCCCGGCTGAACACCGTACTGAACTTCAGGGCCACCAGGTGGCCGGTCGCCAGGCCGGAGACGACAATCGCCGAGGTTTGCAGTCCCGCGTTGCCGCTGATGGCCGCGATCATCGGTACGAACACCGCCGCTGCGGCGAACACGATCTGGTCGTGGGTTTTGAAGAACGTCATCACCATGGCGGTCACTGCGGTGCCGATCAGGCAGGGCAGCAGCCACGTCATCCGGATGCGGGCGGCGTGAAAGGCCGAGAAACTCTCCAGCTCGTCCGGGTCCGTACCGGCCATGGTATAGAAGTCCTCGGCAGCTTCCTCCTCGGCGACCTCGATCACGCGGTCGGCGGTGATCCGGCCGACCAGCCGATGCTCTTCGTCGAGGACCGGAACCACGATCAGGTCGTTCTTGCTGAAGATGTTGCGCACCTCTTCCTGATCAGTGTCCGTGGTCACATAGATGGTGTCGCGGTCGACCAGGTCGCCGATGCGGGCATTCTCCGGACGCGTCAGCAGGAAACGCAGCCGGACGTCGCCCACGAACCGCCCGTCGGCATCGACCACGTACACAGAGTAGAAGTCCTCATCGATCTCCGCCGCTCGGATCTGGCTGACCGCCTGGGCGATCGTCGCGTCTTCGGAGACGCTGATGACCAGCGGGTCCATAATGCCGCCGGCCGTGTCCGCCGAATAGCGCAACAGTTGGTGGACTTCGAGCCGGTCGGGCAGCGGCAGGTTGCGCAAGGCTTTGTCGGCGATCTCTTCCGACATCTCGGCCAGAAGGTCGGCGGCGTCGTCATGATCCGACTCCGAGATGATCTTCTGAATCTCGGGCTCTTCCAGCAGATCGAAGAGACGCGCCCGCGTGGCCTCGTTGACCTTTTCCAGGACCTCAGCAGCGGTGGGCGTGTCGAGCGCGTCGAAGATCAGCCGCCGCCAGTCGTTGTCGACAAGCTCAACGACCTCGGCGATGTCACTGCTGCGTCGCTCGCGCAGCAGGAGAGCCAGAGACCGCCGATCCTCCGTCTCAAGCAGCGGTTCAATTTCCTGCAACAGCTTCTTCTGCTCTTCAGGCATCTACAAACGCACATCTCTTTCCCGCATGCCTTTTCCGTCGCATGCGAACACCAGACACGAAACCCACATGACGGCACCACCCCTCAAGGGCACCTTAATCGAATCGGCCCGGTCCGGCAACAGATTTGTCCGGTGTAACGCCGATTCCGACGGCGCCGGTGTCCCTTTCTGCCCGGCCGATCGTGCGGGGGCCGTGTCAGTGGCCGGCGGCATGTCCCGGGAATGTGAGGTTGGGCAATTTGCTCGGATTTCCCCCGTTTTTATGCTATACTGCGACTATGAAGCCTGTGTGAGGAGAAATGAAAACCGACAGGGGGACAGAACCGAAGATTTCGACAACCTTCGTCTGGCCCCGGGGTCAAGGCCTTCTGTACGCCGCTGTTGCGTCCAGGTGGGTCCGGGCATACGAACCGGGAGGTGCTGATTTGTTGCCGAAGGCGGAAACTCTACGGACTGTCTTGCTTCTCGTCTCATTCGCCGGCGTTGCCGGTCTGGTGCTTTCGGCTGCCGCCGTTGCCGGTGACGACGTACTGGACCGGCCGTATGTTTTCGTGAATGAAGTCATGGCCTCCAACGCGACGGTTCTCGCCGATGGCCAGGGACAGTTCGACGACTGGGTCGAGCTGTACAATCCGGGCCGCGAGCCGGTCGACCTGGCCGGGATGTACCTGACGGATGATCCCGCCGAGCCTACCCGGTGGGTGTTTCCCGCCGGCGGTGCGGCCACCATTATCGGTCCCCGGGATCACCTGATTGTCTGGACCGACGGAGACACGCTCGACGCCGGCCTTCACGCAAACTTCCGGCTGAATGCCGACGGCGACGAAATCTACCTCTTCGCCGCCGACGGCGAGACCCTGATCGACGGGTTCAGCTTCGGCCCGCAGACGCCCGACATCTCGTTCGGACGCACTCCGGACGGCGGCGAGACCTTGCGGTTTTTCGCCGAGCCGACGCCCGGCGACCGGAACAGCGAGGGATACCTGGGGGAGGTGGCGCCGCTGGTGTTCAGCCATGAGCGCGGATTCTACGGCTCGTCCTTCAACTTGACGATTGCCACGCCCACGGAAGGGGCGCAGATCACCTACACGTTGGACGGCAGGATCCCCGACGATCCTGATTACCGCTTCCGCCCCGGCCAGACCTACACGGGTCCCATCCCGATCGACCGCACCACGTGCGTGCGTGCGATCGCGGTCAAGCCCGGATGGAAACCGACTGCACTGGCGACCCACACCTACATTCTCGATGCGGGCGAGGAGGCACGGTCCCTGCCCGTGATCTCGCTGGTCGGCGACGCGGCCAAGACGTTCTATGAACCTATGGGCGTTATGGCCATCGTGGGAGGCACCTACAGTAACGGGGTTTGGACCTCGACCGGCGCCGACAGCTACAACAACGTATTGGAGCGGGGCCTGGAACGGCCCGTGTCGGCCGAATGGATCGATCCCGAAGGCGGGAACGGTTTCCACATCGATTGCGGGCTTCGCGTCCACGGCAGCAACTACATGCGGCCCCGGTACGTCCGCCAGAACGGCTACTGGTCGGGCAACGGCAAATTCAGCTTCCGTCTGTATTTCCGTGGCGAGTACGGCCGGAACCGCCTCGAATATCCCCTCTTCCCCGAATCCGATGTCGAGCAGTTTGCCAGCATCGTCCTGCGCGGGGGGCACAACGACCGCGTCAATCCCTTCATCAAGGACGAGCTCCTGCGCCGCCTGCACAAGGACATGGGCCAGAGGGCCTGCATGGGCACCTTTGCCAACCTCTTCATCAACGGCGAATACAAGGGGTATTTCAATGTCACCGAGCACGTGAAGGAGGAATCCTGCCAGGAGTGGTTCGACAGCGATCAGCCGTGGGACGTGATGACCATGAACGGCATCCGCGACGGCAACGCCGAGAGCTGGAACGCGATGATCAACTACGCCCGCGGCCACGATTTGTCCGTGGCCCCGTACTACCGGGAGCTGGCCGAGCGCCTGGACGTGGTCGCCTTTGTCGATTACCTGATTCTCCAGCTCTGGGCCGCCAACTGGGACTGGCCGACCAACAACTGGTCGGCCGCCGGCGAGCGCTCCGACGAGGGGCTGTGGCGCTTCTTCGTCTGGGATGCCGAGGGTACGATGGAGTCGCGCGACCTCAATCGCAGCGGCTTCACCGACATGCCCAGCTATGCCGGCGGCGCCAAGGGCCTGAACAATCTCAACACGCCCATCGCCTATCTGTACCGGGCCCTGCGGGCCAGTGCGGATTTCCGGCTGCTCTTTGCCGACCGTATCTACAAGCATTTCTACAACGGCGGCGCGATGACCGAGCAAAGGATCGTCCAACGCTTCAGCGAGTTGCGGGAGGCCATGCGGGGCGTGATTCCCAACATGAACACGTACGTGATCAATACCTGGGTTCCGAACCGCCGCGACATTTTCATTGACGATTGTGCCGCGCAGGATGTGTACACGTTCGACGGTCCGATGTTTGCCGTCAACGGCGCCGTGCAGTACGGGGGCTATGCTTCCGCGAACGATTCGCTGCACATCGTTTCTCCCGTTAACGGGGCGACGATCTATTACACGCTGGACGGGACCGATCCGGGTCGCACGGCCGCGGCGTCCCAGGTGGGCGCCGTCACTCTGGTTTCCCAGGATATGCCCAAGCGCGTTCTGGTCCCCACCGACGTGCGGTCCGGACGCACCCGGGCGGGCGATTGGCGCGGCGTGCCTCCGTACGACGACTCGACCTGGATCCTCTCGACCGGCGCCCCCGGTGGCATCGGCTACGAGCAGAACGCCGGTTACGAAGGCCATATCAGCACCGACGTGGGCGAGCAGATGTACGGCGTCGTCGGCTCCTGCTACATTCGGATCCCCTTCGTTTTCTCGGGCGACGAGGACGCGCTGGACAGCATGGCCCTGAGGGTGCAGTACGACGACGGGTTCGTGGCGTTTCTCAACGGGGAGGAGATCGCCCGGCGCAACTTCGAGGGCGAGCCGGCCTGGGACTCCGTGGCCTCGGTTACTCACGGCGATACGGAGGCGGTTTTCTTCGAGCGCGTGGATGTTTCGAATCACATCCGTTTGTTACATGCCGGCGACAACGTCCTGGCCATCCACGGGTTGAACGCGTCTCTGACCAGCTCCGATTTCCTGATCAATGCGGAACTGGAGGCCGCCGGGACGACGTGGGAGGAGACGGAACCCAACGCCCCGCAGTACGACGGCCCGATCACCCTGACCACGAGCACGCACGTGAAGGCTCGCGC
This sequence comes from uncultured Pirellulales bacterium, assembly GCA_964415045.1. Taxonomy (GTDB): domain Bacteria; phylum Planctomycetota; class Phycisphaerae; order Sedimentisphaerales; family Anaerobacaceae; genus CAYPZL01. The sequence goes on from CAYPZL010000197.1 coordinate 7,368, forward strand.
CTACGTCGGCGGCCTCTGGAGCGCGCTGAGCGAGGCGACGTTCGCAGTCGGCCCCGTGGCCGAGAGCCTCCGCATCAGCGAGATCATGTATCATCCCGCCGCCCCCAATACCGAATACGTGGAGTTGACCAACGTCGGCGCCGAGAGCCTCGATCTGAACATGGTGCGATTCACGGACGGCATCGATTTTACGTTCCCGAGCATCGAATTGGCCCCAGGCGATTTCTGCCTGCTCGTCGGGAACGTGGATGCGTTCGAGGCCGAATATGGCCCGGGCCTGCCCATCGCGGGGGTGTACGCGGGAAGCCTGAACAACGCCGGCGAACGGATCGAGCTTCGGGATGCGGCCGGGCAGATCATTCACCGCTTTGAGTTTCGCGACGGCTGGTATGACGTCACGGACGGTCTGGGTTTCTCTCTGACGGTCAGGGACGTCGCGGGCGCGAATCCCAGTGCGTGGGGTGACCGGAACGCGTGGCGGCCCAGCGTCGTCGTGGGCGGCTCTCCCGGCTTCGACGACTCTGGAGACGTCCCCACCCCCGGCGCCGTCGTGATCAACGAGCTGCTGGCCAACGCCGCCGGCAACGTGCCCGATTGGATCGAGCTGCACAACACCACCGACGAGCCCGTCCATGTGGGCGGCTGGTTTCTCAGCGATGACGCCGACGAGCCGACGAAATACGAAATCGTTCGGGGAACCACCATCGGCCCCGGGGGGTACCTCGTTCTCACGGAGGACCGGCAGTTTGGAAACAGCGGGGCGGCCGGTTGCCACACACCATTTGCCCTCAGCCGCAACGGCGAGACCGTGTATTTGAATTCGGGATCCAACGGCACGCTGACAGGCTACACCGAGCAGCAAGAGTTTGGGCCGTCCGATCCGGGTGTGCCGTTCGGGCGCCATCAGCTCAGCACCGGGGCTTTCGATTTCGCGCCCATGGGCGAGCCGACTCCGGGCGGGCCGAACGCCTATCCGGCCGTCGGCCCCGTGGTCATCACCGAGATCATGTACCATCCGGACGGCTCGTCCGACGCCGAATACGTCGAGCTGCGCAACATCAGCGACCTGGAGGTGACGCTCTACGATTTCGTCCGGGATGCGCCGTGGCGCCTGGCGGATGATCCCGACGATCCCGGCCTGGCCTTCCTGCTGCCCTCCGACGAGCCGGTGACCTTGGCGCCGGGGCAGTATCTCCTGCTCGTTAAGGACAAGCTCCTCAGCGACGTTCGCTACAGCGTCCCCGAATCCGTCCCGGTTTTCGAATGGGGCGCCGGCAAGCTCAGCAACGCCGGCGAGACGGTTCACCTGGGCAGACCGGGCGATCTCGACGCCGAAGGTCTCCGGCACTGGATCGCCGTGGATAGCGTGACCTTCAGCGACGGGGCGCACGGGGAGGATTTCGCCGACGGGATCGATCCCTGGCCGGTCGAGGCCGACGGTTTCGGCTCGTCACTGACCCGAACGGCCCCCGACCGCTACGGCAACGATCCGAACAACTGGCAGGCCGACATTCCGTCTCCCGGTGTCACCAAGCGCCTGCCCGGTCGCTGAGGAGCGGTTCTTCCTCGATGTGCTTTGCGAGAAGGGAATCGCGCTGGGGCGCGAAGCTTTGTCGAACGGCGATGCCGGTTTCTCCATTCGTGCGCGTGGGGCGGGATGTGTTACGACCAGAGGGTGTCCTTTAGCGTTCGGAGGATATCTGTCTGGGTGATGATTCCGGCCAGACGGTCACCATCGGTTACCACGAGACGATGAACGTGCATGCGGTCCATCACGCGGTGGGTGGTGAACAGACAGTGGCTGGGTTGGGCGGTCGTGACAGGGAACGACATGACATCGGCGACGAGAGTCTGATGAGGGTCTTTGCCCGGGGCGCACACGCGTCCGAGGACGTCTTTTTCGGTCAGGATGCCGACCATCTTGCCGCCGTGGACGGCGACGATGCATGAAATGTTCTGATCCGTCATGGTCTGTATCGCATCCCACACGGTGGCGGCGGCATCCAGCGTGGTGACATCGGTGTTCATGACGGCGCCGACTTCGATCACCCTTTCCAGAGACGTGATGGCTCCGATGATGTCCGTCTGCGTCACAATGCCTGCCAATTGTTCTTCCGAGAGGACGGGCAGCCATTTGGTCCTCCGGGCTTCCATGATGCGCCCGGCCTCAAGGACGCCGGTCTCCGGGGGAATCGTCGGTACGTCCCGGCGCACGCATTGGGCGGCGGCGCCCTCCAGATCGACGCTGCCCGCGAGGACGTCTCTTTGTGCGAGGATGCCCTGGAACCTCCCGGCATCCAGGACGGGGAGACAGGATATGTGATGTTCGGACATGAGTTTGGCCGCGGTCTGGATCGTGTCCGTCGGGCGGATCGTGAAGACGTGCTTTGCCATGACGTCCCTGACTTGGAGCGTTTCGGCGGCACGCTGCATGCATCCGCATGTGTTATGGTCGTCTGCTTCCGCGCGAGCGTCGAGGAAAGAAGCTGTTTTCATCAGTGTCTCCATTGCGTAG
>CAYPZL010000198.1:0-9778 GCA_964415045.1 uncultured Pirellulales bacterium
AGTGAGCAACGTTTCTCATCTATTTTTGGTTGTGGCCGAAGGCCACCCCAAGCTCAGGATGACACACCCGGGCCAATGAATCGGCATCCCCATCAGGACGTTAAAAGCGGTTGTCCCGTTCGACTGTACCGACGCCCCCGTGGGTCTGGGCAAGCCTCACATGGTATAGGGCCTTCGCATGGGGCGGTTGAGCATTTTCGTGGCCTCGGGGTCGCCGACGATCTGCTCTTTCTTCGGGTCCCACCGGATGGGCCGGCCCAGCCGGATGCAGATGTCCGACATGTGACTGATGGTATCCGAGCGGATGGCTGATTCGAGCGGGTTGATCGTCGGCTTGCGCGTCCTCATGCACTCGACGAAATTGCGAGTCTGGCTCGTGCTGCGGTAGACTGGCGTCTCGTTGTCCTTGATCTTGGCGCGCTGGAGCTCCTTGCTGCTGGCATAGAGGGCGCCGCGTTTAACGCTGATCCAGCCGTCCTCGCCCCAGAAAGTGGTGCCGTGGTCCGAGAACGGCCGCTTCCGCTGGTCCATCTTGCCCGCGACTGCCTCGGCCACGCGCGTGCACATAAAATGCAGCGGAATGCCGTTGGCGTATTCGCAATGGATGTCCCAACTATCGATCGTGTCGAAGAGGCCCTCGGGCGGCATCTCGCCTTTGCCCTCGTACTTGACGGGGCTGGTGTGGTCCATGCCCAAACCCCACTGGGCGATGTCGAGCGGATGGGCGCCCCAGCCGGCGATGAAGCCCAGGGCGTAGTCGTAGATATGGTAGGCGCCCCACTCGGTGCAGCGGGACTTGGTGTAGGGCTTCATCGGTGCCGGCCCGATCCACATGTCGTAGTCCAGGTCGGCGGGGACATCGGCCGGCTCGGTGTTCTTGTGATGCTGGTCGAATGTCTCGGCGTACCAGCCGGGCGAGCGCATGCCGCAACACCAGGCGTCGATCCGCTGGATTTTGCCGATGTAGCCGTTGCGGACCAGCTCCACCGTCCGCGTGAAGGATTCGGCCGAGCGCTGCTGGGTGCCGTACTGGAAGATCACGTTGTTCTTGGCCACGGCTTCGCGCAGCTTCCATGCCCAGGCCATGGCCACGCCGAGCGGCTTCTCGACGTACATGTCCTTCCTGGCCATCGCGGCGTGATAGGCCAGCGGGACGTGCCAGTGGTCCGGCGTGCTGATCACGACCCCATCGACGTCGTCGCGCGCCAGCACGTCGCGCCAATCGGCCATGGCCCTGCAGACGGTGCCGCCATAGTGCTTGTTGGCGTTGGCGGCGAACGCGTCACGGCGGCTCTTGAAGCAATCGCAAGCGGCCACCACGCGCACGTCCGGCTGCGATGTCACGAACCCGTGGAAGACGTTGCCGCCCCCGCGATTGCCCACGCCGATGGCGGCAATGTGAATCCGATTGCTCGGCGCATTCTGACCGAACACACTGCTCGGCACAATCGCAGGAACCGCCAGGACCCCCGTGGCCCGCAGAAAGCCTCGTCGCGTGATGTTACTGGTCTCCATCGCTGATTCTCCCAACTGGTTGTGCGAGTCATTTCGACCATCGCTCGTACAGACGGTCAATCTCCTGCGTTTTCACCGGACGGTCCCACAAAGCCACGGCATACGACAGCTTAAGAGGTTTGCCTTCGACGATCGTCAGGGGCTTGTCATGGAGCCTCATCGTCGCCGACAGATACGCGAAGGGCTCAGCCATCGTGAACCACGTCGTCGGATGTCTTGGATTATCGGGATGGCCAAACATGGCAACCGTCACCGTCTTGCCTTCAACCTGAGCTGTGTAGGCACACCACGGGGACCGCGTCAGTCGCTCCTGACCGCGAAAGACGACGCCGGGATTGTCGTCCGGATTGCGGAACTTGCCCGTGGCATCCATCGTGCGGATGAATCGCAGGCCCAATCCGTGATAGTGTGCGCCGGTCAACACCGCCGATTCCTTGCCGGCCGGGACAGTGAATCGCGATTCCCATGTCAAGAGCGTGGCGTCCAGGCCGCGATGCCTGTGGAGTCGAATGGTCCGCTGCTCCTTCAGAAGCGTCTTGCCCTGTTTGGACTCGACCCAAGCGAGGTCCTCGACCAGACCCACCTGGCGTCCGGCCGAATCGGCACCAACGCTGGAGAACCTTTGGTGCTCTTGCCTCCCCAGAGAAGCCACCTCGCTGCTCTCGGAGTGAGACACAAAGTCCACCCAAAAGTCCACACCGTCCACAACGCAGGCGAACATAAGCCCATGATGGTGGACGTGATCCGGGGGCGAATCCAAGAGCACGCCCAAACCACTCGGCGTGAACAACTCGCGAACGTAGGACTTGGGCGGCGCGGCGCCGTACCGATACGAAAGCAAGACCTCATCCCCCGCGCGAATGACAAGACTGTTGGCGTCGAGGTAGAACTCATACGATGGGCGATTATTCCCATCCCTACCGGCGCTCGAAACAACACCCACGCTGCAACACACCACGATCACCAAAACAAAATACGCGAACCTGTTCATCGCTGGGCTCCTCGTCGAAATCTCAAACGAACTGCTTGAGATGCTGGATGCTTCGTTCGGCCTGCTCGACGGTGCCGCACTCTACGCTGAAGACGATGTCGCGGTCGAGCGTTTTGCAGATCTCGACGACCTTCTGCCAGTCGTTGACGCCTTCGCCGCAGGCGCAGCCGGCCGGAGTGCCGGTGACCTTGCCCCGCTCGTCGGCGGATTGCTGGATCGAGATATCCTTGGCGTGCAGGTGCACGAGGCGGTCCTTGACGTGTTCGAGCCACACCAGCGGGTCCTGGCCGCACAGGTAGCTGTTGCCCGTGTCAAAGTTGATCCCGATGGCGGGCGAATCGACGAGGTTGTAGATGCGGTCGAGCCCTTCGGGCGTCTTGCTGTACTGCTGGTGCGGCTCCAGGCCGATCAGGATGCCCCGGTTCTCGGCGAACGCCGCCGCCTCGGCCAGGACGTACCGCATCAGCACGAAGTCCTCGTCCTCGGTGGTCCAGCTCGGCTTGGGCCCCTCGTCGGTGTTGACCACGGGCGCGCCGCACTCGGCGGCGAAGCGAATCGCCTGCTTGAGATAGTTGCCGCTGATGTCGGGCTTGCACAGCGGGGTGTGGGCCGAAAGACCAGAGAGTTTCACGCCCGCCTTCTCGCAGGTCTTCTTGATCCGGTACGGGTCTTCCCACATCGAGATCGTCGCGAAATAGCCCGCCTCGCTGATCAGCTCGCGCCCGAGGTGGACCCACGGCTCGACGTATTCGTAGCCCAACTCGGCCGCCTTCTCCACGCCCCACTCGAACGGCTTGTCCGCGTGACGGATGTATTCCAGATTGACTCCCAAAGACACCTTGCCCATGTCGAAACCTCCTTTGTCATTCACAGCCTTTGGCTGTCCGTTGGTTTTTCACACTTGATACGAATTCCTACAACAAATCCCTGATGCGGGCAACCGCATCGGGAAGATAATCTACCGTCAGGAACAGCAGCGACAGAACGGCGATGATCCACATCGCCGGCTTGACGTCGCGGATTTTGCCCGCCAGGGTTTTGATGATCGCGAACGAGAGAAAGCCGAACGCCAGCCCGGTGCTGATGCTGTAGCTCAGGGCGATCATGACCATGATGACGAACGCCGGGAAGGATTCTTCCATGCTGTCGAAGTCGATCTTCCGAACTTCCTTCATCATGAACAGGCCGACCATAATCAGCGCCGGGGCGGTGGCATATGCGGGGACCATGCCTACCAGCGGCGTCAGCGGAATCGCCAGCAGAAACAGCACGCCCGTGATGACGGAGGCCAGGCCGGTGCGGCCGCCCTGCTCGATACCCGCGGCCGACTCGATGTACGACGTCGTCGTGGACGTACCCACCAGAGCGCCGATCATGGTCGCGACCGCGTCGATGCCCAGGAGCCGGTCCAACCCCTCGATGTTGCCCTTCTCATCCACCATCTGCGCCTGGTGGCAGCAGCCGACCAGCGTCCCGACGCTGTCGAACATGTCGATGAACATCAGCGTGAAAATGCTGCTCCAGAAGCCCCACTTCAGCGCGCCGAGGATATCCAACTGCAGCGCAACCCGGCCCAGGGGAACATGGGTCGTGACAAGCTGCGCGGGCACGTCGACCTTGCCGAACAGCGCCGCCAGCAACGTCGCGGCGACAATACCGGCCAGAAGCCCGCCGGTGATCTTGAGCATCTCGAACGCGATCATCACCAGCAGCCCCGCCAGGCCGATCAGGACCGTGCCCGTAAGCGGGCCCGCCTTGACCAGTGTGTGCTCGTCGGGAACGACCACGCCGAGCTTGACCAGACCCATGAAAGTGATGAACAGGCCGATGCCCACCGCGATAGCCGAGATCAGCGACGGCGGGATCGCCTCGACCAGCCGCTTGCGCAGGCCCAGCAGGGTCAGGACCAGAAAGAACGCCCCCGAGACGAACACCGCGCCCAGGGCCGTTTGCCACGTCATCTTTCCCGAGATCAGAAGCGTGGCGAAGAAGGCGTTGAGGCCCATACCCGGGGCCATTGCGATTGGAGCGTTGGCGACGATTCCCACGGCGAAGGTGCCGATTCCCGCCGCGATACAGGTCGCCGCCACCAAGGCCTGCTTGTCCATCCTCTCGAGGCCCGGTACGTCCACGCCTTCCAGGCTCAAGATGGAGGGATTGACGAAGATGATGTACGCCATGGTCAGAAACGTCGTGACGCCTGCCACCGCCTCGACGCGAAAACTCGTATGTCGCTCGTCGAGCTTGAAATACCCGGTGCTCATTTTCCCCTCTGCATCCTACAGAAGCGGCCCTTGCCGGTCACGTTCCCGGCACGCCGACAGCCTTTCAGCCGACCTATCCTATCGCCCGCCGTCAACGATTGCGAGTTCTTTCTGCGACAGTCCTTCCGCAGGGGTTGAGAACCCGCCGTGCAGTCGCCACGCGCGTGGCGGGTCAGTCCGTCGGGGGAGTATTCGCCTGCGTGCCGAGTTGTTCGATAATCTCCGCCACAAGGCGCGCGGAGTTCTCGGCGGCCAGGTCGTAGAACATCTGCTTGTCGCCGATAGCGTCGGCGTCGGCCTTGTCGCTCATGCTGCGGATGACCAGACAGCCGACGTCGCGCTGAAAGCAGACCTGCGCCACGGCGGCGCCCTCCATCTCGACCGCGTCGGCGCCCAGCACCGCCCCCAGCTCCTCGCACTTGGCCCGCGAGGCCACGAACGAATCTCCAGTGACGATCACGCCCGTGATGACCTGCGGGGGCCTCTGACCCTGCACCGTCTCAATCGGCTGAAACGCCGTCGTCTTCGCCGCCCGCTCGGCGGTCGCCAGGAGCATCTCGTCGGCCTCGAAGAAGACGGGATTCTCAATCCCGGCGATGGGATTGGTCACGCCGCTATGGGTAAAGCCGCCTTCCCAGAGCAGTCCCATGTCGTGGTGAGCCGTGCGGGCGGCGACCACGATGTCACCGGGCTCCAGATTGGGGTCCACCGCCCCGGCGATACCGGTGAAGATGACGTGGGCCGGCTTGAAATGCTCGATCATGAGCGCCGTGGTCACGGCCGCGTTGACCTTGCCCACCCCGGTCCAGGCGATGGCCACCTCCCGGCCGCTCAACGTGCCCCGCACGAACGTCATCCCCTCGATCGTCTGCTCCCGGGGCGTTTCGACCCTGTCCTTGAGCAGCGCGATCTCCTTCTGGAAGGCCCCCAGAATCGCCGTGACGGAGACAGGTTCACGCTCAGGCTTCGCGGGCTCTTCGGCACAAGAACCGATTGAAAAAACCAGCAACGCACAGCAAACCATCGCGCCAAAGCGCCGTCTCATCCGAGTCTCCTTGTCTTTCCGACCGCGATCCCTGTCTGCGAATGCGAGCGAGAGGATTCGAACCTCCACGTCCCAAAGGACACCAGGACCTAAACCTGGCGCGTCTGCCAATTCCGCCACGCTCGCAGGAAAGGCCTGCGAAACCGTCGGCCCGCGGCGCGACCGGCCGGGCCTGCGATTGCTATTTTCTACCGCGTTTTCTACGCCGCATCAATGGAAATCCCCCGCCCCCGGCTGTCCCAGCCGGCCGAATGCCACGCGCCGATCAGAACAGCCCTTCGTCTTCGGTGTCGGGCGCGCCGCTCTTGCCGGCCCGCTCGTCCGTCTTCTCCTCCTCCGCGTCCGCTTCCTTTTCCCCGTCCTGCGCCGTGATCTTCTCGATGCGCTTCTCGGCCTCTTGCAGGATTCCGCGGCAGTGGTTGATCAGGGCCATCCCTTCCTCGTACTGCTCCAGGCTGTCCTGAAGCGGTATTTGCCCCTGCTCGATCCGCTCCACGATTTCCTTGAGCTGCTTGATCGACTCTTCGAAGTTCAGCTTCTTGACATCTTCTTTGCGTTTCTTCTCGGCCATCGAGTATGTTCCCCCGTGCGCATTGGTGAACCGGTGGATTTCTATTTGCCCCGTTTTACCGTGCCGGTGACCCGGCTTTCAATGAAATTCTCGTCGGCCAGCTCGGTCAGCAGCAGTTGGTCGGCAGCGACGTCGGCGGCGGTACGTACCACGCGTCCGGTCTGCTTGCTTGTCGTGATGCTGTAGCCACGGTGCAGGACGGACTTGGGATTCAGGGCCGCCAGGCGGTTCTCCTGGGCGGTGAGCTGGAGCCGGCGGTCGCCGAGGACGCGCGTCACGGCGGCCCGGCTGCGCCCGGTAAGCTCGTTCAGCTCGACCGTCATCCGGCCCAGCAACCGATGCGGCTCGATCCGGGCGATCTGCTCGTGATACCCCTCGATCTGCCGCCGCACCTGCGAAACCATCGCTCGCGCCGCGTCGGCCAGGTTCCACGCCAGCTCGTCGGCGTACTGCTGGCGATTGCGAACCGCCAATAAGGGGTTCCTGAACGCGGCGCTGGCGAGGACCGTCTGCAACTGCTCGCCGCAGAGACCGAGCTGGGCCTGAACGCTGCCGGCCAGGCGCCGCTGTTGGTGGGCCAGGTCGCGGAGAACGTCCCGCATGTCCGGCACCGCCACCACGCCCGCCTTGGTCGGCGTCGAGGCCCGTTTGTCGGCCACGAGATCGGCGATCGTCACATCGACCTCGTGCCCGACGGCGCTGATAACCGGAATCCGCGAGTCAAAGATCGCCCGCGCGACGACCTCCTCGTTGAAGGCCCAGAGATCTTCGAGCGAGCCGCCCCCGCGACCGACGATCAGCAGATCGAGCCTCAGCCGTTCGTTGCGCCGGTTGACGTCCCGAATCGCGGCGGCGATCTCACCGGCGGCGCCCTCGCCCTGCACCGAGACCGGGTACAGCAGCAGCTTCGTGCACGGCCAGCGGTTGTGAACGCTGTCGGCGATGTCGTGCACAGCCGCGCCGGATGCGCTCGTGAGAATCCCGATCCGCCTGGGGTATCGCGGGATCGGTTTTTTGTGGGCGTCGGCGAAGAGCCCCTCGGCTTCAAGCTTCCTGACCATCTGCTCGAAGGCCAACTGCAAGGCTCCCTTGCCCTCGGGCTCGAGTTTCTGGGCGTAGAACTGGTATCGCCCGCCGACCGTCCAGACCCCGATGCTGCCGGTCGCCAGTACCGCCATGCCGTCCTCGGGCCGGAAACGCACCCGCGCGAAACCGGACGACCACATCACGCAGGGCAACACCGAATCCTCGTCTTTGAGCGAGAAGTAGCAGTGCCCGCTGTGGTGTCGCTTCCAGCCGCTGATCTCGCCCCGGACCACAAACGAGGCCGGCAGGTTCGCGTCCAGGACGTCCTTCACGAGCGAGTTGACCTGGCTGACCGTGTATATTCTCGGCTTGTCTTGCATCCGATGTAGAACCCCCTGAAAACGGCTACTTGACCAGCACCGCCCAATACCCGCGGGACGGACACGTGAGCTTGAGTTTGCCCGCGCCCCCGACGCGGCGGGCTTTGTGCCACTCGGACTTCATGATGTCCAGCCACCGCACGCTCACCGGCTTCGTCATCGCACGGACGTCCAGCGTCACCTCGCCGCCGTTGGTGAAATAGACGGCGTACTCCCGGCCCGGATGCGCCAGACAATACGCCTCGTTGTCCTGGCGCTGCGAAAGCAGATCGTTGTGAGGTTCGCAGGTGAACACGTGCATCTCGTCGGTCAGCATCCGCATGCTGCGGATATTGGCCCGGGCTTTTTCGCCCAACCCCAGGCCAGAATCGGGCCGATGGAACCGGGCCGAGGCCAGCCCGCCGAAGATATTGCGCCAGAAACGCTCCATGCCGTCCCGGTCGTTGCCGAAGCGACCGGTGTCGGCGCCGTAGATCTTGACGTTGTTGAGCGGACGCCGCGTCCTGGCGATGCGGGCCCGCTGCTTCTGGGCGTTGTCCCAGTGGGCCTGGGCCTTCTGATGGTTGTTCTGCGAGATGTCCACGAAGGAGTACGTTTCCGGATGATCGAAGGTGGCCGAGTGCATGCGGTGCGACAGGTCCCACGGGTCCCACATCTCGGTCGTGTGGACCGTCACGCCGGCGGCCTTGGCCCTGGCCTTGATGTACTGCGACCAGTACTTGCCCCACTCGGGCGTCACCGAGGTCTCATTGTCCATGCAATAGAGCACGTTGCCATGCTGGAGCGAATACGAAAGGACCTGGTCCACGAATCTCTGCTGGTACTTCAGCACGGTCTTCTGATTTCTTTCGGCCGGCACGGACCAGAAGAAGTTGTTCTCGGTCCGCGTCGGATGGCTCTTGACCTCCAGGGGCAGGCCCGTCTCTTCGGCGGTGTAATTGACGTTATTCTTCGGATTGAAGGGATTGACGGCCCAGTTGTCGCGGTAGTAATCGAAGGTCGCCCAGACCTCGATCTGCACGATGATGCCGCGCTGCTCGGCCAGCGTAAGCAGTCTCTCGAACCGCCGCCAGTACTCGTCGTTCCACCGGTCCAGTGTGTACTTGCCGTTGTCCAGTTTGCGGAACGCCTGCACCTCGAAGCCCTTGTCGTTGCGCGAGCTCATCGTGTTCCGCACGTAGTTGCCGCCCACCGACTTGAGCAGGTCCAGATGCCCTTCGAGATCGGGGATCTGGAACAGGCTGTCGTCCTTGCTACCGCCAATCAGCAGGACGGGCTTGCCCTGGTATTGCCAGTAGGCGGGATTGGCCTCATAGACATCGATGCGACCGGCCGCCGCGCCCACCGCCGCCGGCGCCAGCACAGCCACACTCCACAGCATCCATTTTGAAATCATGTCCGACTCCTTAGCATCCATGTACGACAGGAACGATTCGGGTGAGAGTCACCCGGCGCGGATGATTATACGCCCTCCCCACACCGACCTCAATCAGGAATCCCTCCCGCCCCGCATAAGCCCAAGGCAACGCCTCCGGGAGACCGCCCCCGCAGAAATCGACGCATCCTTGACGAATCCCCTCAGGGGAAGGATAATTCAGCCGGTGGAGGACAAAAACAGGACCGGTGGAACGGGTTTCGTGTGAAAGCATGAGTCAGAAAACGATCAATAACTGGCTGTCGCTTGCTGAGTATGACCTCAATCCGGCAGAAGCGATGTTTCAAACCAAACGATACCTGTACGTGGCCTTCATGTGGCAGCAAGCCATTGAGAAACTCTTGAAGGCTGGCTATGTGAAGGGACGTTCTTCCACCCCCCGTACACGCACAATCTCCTGCGACTCCTTCAGGATGTTCCGTGGGCCGATGAGGCCAGCATTTTGTCTGAAATCATCAGCACGGGAATCGAGTTGATTTGACAAACGTGAATTCTCACTGGACTTTTGCAAAATGGAGATTAGGCTTGCTTTAGGGAGGAAAAATCTTCTT
>CAYPZL010000199.1:0-9705 GCA_964415045.1 uncultured Pirellulales bacterium
TGCTGGGCGACGACGACGGCACCACGCGCCACCGGCTCGGCCGGCTGGTGGCCGAGGGAGCCGAGGGCAGGATCGACACAGTACGGCTGGTCAAGAAGGCCGGCCCGCGCGAGCGGACGGCCCGGTGGAACGTCGAGCGCGTCCCGGTCGACTTCGGGCCGGCTGTGACCGAAGGAGCGTTCCGCTGCGAGCGCGACGGGACCGCGCTGGTGGTTACCCCCCTGCCCGACTTGGGCCCGTTCTCGATTGCCTTGCGGCCCGAGAAGCTCGGCATCCCGGCGGCCCGGTCGATACGGTCTGCCCACGCCGTGGATGCCGGCGGAAACAAGACCCGGCAGCTCGAATACGAGCACAGTGACAACGTCCTGCGGTTCCGAACGCGCCGCGGTGAATTCGCGTACCGAATCGAATTGGCGCCGTAAGTAAGGACAAGAGTTTTGCAAAGAGAAACGCTTTTCTAAGGATGAATCGATGGCAACACATCACGTAAGATGGCTCGGCGTCGCGGTTGCCCTGAGCCTTGCGGCAGCATGTATCGCCGCCGCGAACGAACCGCCCGTGCTCTTCAATTTCGAGACGGGCTTTAGCCTCGACACCGTGACAACCAGCGACGCAAAGGCCACCGTTACCCGCACCGGCGCGCTGCGGATCGAGACGGGTCACAGCGTCCCCTGGCCCGGCGTGACGCTCAAGGCCCCCGGCGGCAAGTGGGACCTGTCGCCTTACCAAACCCTCTCGCTGGAGGTGACCAATCGCGGCAGCGAGAGTCTGACCGTGAACTGCCGCGTGGACAATCCCGGCGCCGACGGCACGAAGCACTGCGTCACGGACCGCGTCACCGTCCCGGCCGGCGCGTCGGCGACGCTGACGGTCCGCATCTTCCCCGTCCCGTGGAAGCTCGACGCGCCGCTGGAGCTGGTAGGCATGCGGGCGGCCCCCACCCACGCCGGCAGGCTCGACACGTCCAACGTCACGCAGCTCGTCATCTTCCTGAACCATCCCGCGCAGGACCACGTCTTCGAGATCGACGACATCCGCGCCGGCGGCAGCGTCCAGGTGCTCGACGCCTCGACGTTCTTTCCCTTCATCGATGAGTTCGGCCAGTACATCCACAAGGACTGGCCGGGCAAGACCCACTCGGAAGAGGAGCTGCGCGCCAACGGCCGCGTCGAGGCTCACGACTTGCGTAACCACCCCGGCCCGGACGGCTGGAACAAGTACGGCGGCTGGAAGGCCGGACCGAAACTCGAAGCGACCGGCTTCTTCCGCGTCCAGAAGCACAAGGGAAAATGGTGGCTCGTCGATCCCACCGGCAGGCTCTTCTGGTCACACGGCATCGACTGCGTCCACAGCGGCACCAGCACGCCCATTAGCGACCGCGAGCATTACTTCCGCAACCTCCCGAAGGAAGACTCGCTCTTCGTTCGCTTCTACGGGCAGGGAAGCTGGGCCCCGCACGGGTACTACAAGGACCACTCCCCCTACAAGACCTACGACCTGGCCCGGGCCAATCTGCTCCGAAAGTACGGGCCCGAGTTCGAGGACGTCTTCGCCAACGCCACGCATCGCCGGCTGCGAAGCTGGGGCCTCAACACCATCGCCAACTGGTCCAGCCGCGACATCTACCTGATGCGCCGCACGCCCTACGTCGGCACGATCCACTTCGACGCCAAACTACTGGAAGGCTCGCAGGGCTACTGGGGCAAGTTCTACGACGTCTTCGACCCCAGCTTTCGCCAGAAGCTGCGCGAGCGGCTGCAACACGAGAAGGGCCGTACCGCTGACGATCCCTGGTGCCTCGGCTACTTCGTCAACAATGAGCTGTCCTGGGGCGACGATACCTCGCTGGCGGTGGCCGCCCTGATTTCGCCGCCCGAGCAGACGGCCAAGAGAGTCTTCATCAACGACCTCAAGACCGCCTACGGCACCATCGCCAAGCTCAACGACGCCTGGGGCACCGATCACAAATCGTGGGACGCCCTGCTGCAATGTCGCGAGGCCCCCGACCGCACGAAGGCCCGCGCCGACCTCGAAGCGTTCTATACCAAAACCGCCGAGACGTACTTCCGCACGATTCGCGAGGAGTTGAAGAAGGTCGGGCCCAACCAGCTCTACTTAGGCTGTCGCTTCGCGTGGGTCAACGTCCTGGCGGCGCGGGCGGCGACGAAGTTCTGCGACGTCGTCAGCTACAACCGCTACAGCTACAGCGTCGAGGACCTCGACCTGCCCGACGGGATCGACCTGCCCGTCATCATCGGGGAGTTCCATTTTGGCGCGCTGGATCGCGGCATGTTCCATACCGGCCTGCGCCCCACCGCCAGCCAGCAGGACCGGGCCGACAAGTACGAAAGCTACGTCCGCGGCGCCCTGCGCAACCCGCACATCGTCGGGACGCACTGGTTCCAGTACAAGGACCAGGCCACCACCGGGCGTGGCGACGGGGAGAACTACCAGATCGGCTTCATCGACGTCTGCGACAACCCCTACCCCGAGATCGTCGCCGCCGGCCGAAACGTCGGCTACAACCTCTACCAATACCGCCTCACCCACGACTGAACCACAAAAGGGCTGCGACCGAAGCCGCAGCCCTTTCTCTTCGCGTCACGCGACCGCCGCAATGACAGTCACCTACGAACCGTTCAGCAGGTCGATAATCGCCTGCGCGGCATCATGGAGTTCGTCGGCCTGCTCATTCGTGATCTTGTTGTCGCGCTGGGCCTCGACCTCGTTGATGAAGGCCTGGAGCTTGTTGACCGCCGAGGCGTCGTTGTTCTGGTTCGCATCCTCCAACGCCCCCAACGCCGCGTCCAGCTTGGCATCCAGACTGTTGTCAATGCCCTGCTGCAGGTTCATCGCCGTCACAGTGTCAACCAAGTCCCCGATCATCACAACGGGATCCTCCGGCACGACCTCGAACTGGAAGTTGACACCGTGGTGGTTAAGCTCAGCGGTGTTAGCACTCGGAACCGCAAGCCCTGCACCGGACTCCCATTTCTGAGCTCCGATACTCACGGGACTGTTGGCGGTAGCAGCAGTCGCTGGCCAGATGGCCGTGTGGTCCCAACTTGCTGGAGGGCTCCAGGCCCCGATAAAGTAAGTCACAGGGTTCTCCGACTCATCCCTGGCAGCCAGGGTGACATCTCCAATATCTACGTACCTGTGCGCGTTGAGGAGTTCGCCCACATCCCCGATAAGTCCCTCCGCAATGGCCAGCAACGTCGGCGGAACATCCAGGCGCCAGAGGCCTATATCGTGACCGGTGTAGTACGGGTAACCCGACCCCGTCAGACCATCACCGTCGAGATCCAGGAGCCCAAGGCGAGTCACGGTGATATCCTCACTAATGGTAAACTCCCACCCGTAGTTCATACCACTAGGAGCGTTCGTGGAAGTAATATCAGCAGTGTTAACACTGACGGCATCCTCCGCGAAGCTGATAGTCATGCAACTGACCAGCACAGCGAACACAACCAGCCCTATCTTGCCCTTCTTTGCTCCCATCGTCTTTCTCCTTCGTCATGAAACCTTGCCTCATTTCGTATCTGGGCCGCGGACACCGGTACTGTGACCGTGGCGCAACATGCTTCTGCGTGGAATGCGCGGTCACGGGGCTCTGGGTTGTGTGGTCCGGGGCGATGCGTGGGCCATATGACTCCTCCTGGACGGGGCCCTCCGATGGCGGGCCCTCTTAGTCACGAGTAGCTTCATCAATGTACGTCCGATATCGCACAACTGCAAGCATTATCGGCCATTCCGGGCACAATTCTTCACGAAACCCGGGTTCGATGTGCATTAGCTCGGCTTTTTCCGGACATCGCCGATACGCCTGGGCCCAATTACCGATAATAAGGCGTTTCTCGCGCCGAAAATGTAGACATTGTTTTCCTCGGAAAAGGAAATGTTTTTAAGAAATTTTCTCCCTCCCTCGCGACAAGGGGAACAGCCCCCTGGCTTCCCGGTGCCGGCGGACGCCCTCCGGGACAGCCTTGGTCGCCCCAGGAAAGGCCCTTGCGAACGTCTCTTTGGCTTCTGGAAGCGGATTTCGTAGACTTTGCACAGGAATGGATCTTGCGGGCGGTGCCTGTCCGCGAGCAACGCAACCGCGGCATGGAGGCCGGCGAACGCCTATTCGGGGTCGGGACCATGCGAAGGCAGGGTTTTACCTTAGTTGAGATCATGATCGTCGTGACCATCCTGGGCATCCTGGGCGCCCTGGCGATGCCGATCTACAGCGATCATACGATCAAGGCCAAAGAGACGGCCGTCAAGGGCAACCTGAGCCTCATCCGGGCCCAGATCGAGCTCTACAAGCTGCACCACAGAGGCAACGCCCCCGGCTATACCGGCGGTGCCCAGACCCCGGTGGCCGATCTGCCCTGGCAGTTCATCGGCACCACCAGCGACACGGGAGACGTCTCGAGAACCAAGACGGTGGGTGGCCTGTTCGTGCACGGACCCTACCTGAAGAAGATCCCGACCAACCCCTTCAACGACCTCGACACCATCGCCTATGTCGCGGCCGCGACGGACTTTGCGGACGCCGCCGACGGGACCAGCAGCGGCTGGCTCTACAAGAAAGAGACCGGCGAAATCCGGCTCAACTACAACACTACCGACAGCAAGGGCGACTTCTACTACACCTACTGATCCGCCCGCCACTGGCCGGCCCGAGACTTCCTGACCAAGCCCGCCGGCTTGAAGCCGACCCTGGCCTGGCGCAGCCCCGCACCGCCCAAATCCCACTCCCGGTTGATCCACTCGTATTTCTCCGGCAGTACAGCGGCGAAGCTCCGGTTCACGTACTGGCAGATCCCCGGCCAAACTGAATTCGGAGATCCCGCCCGCCAGATCACAGAAGCAGCCCTGCAACGCGCCTCGCTGGACCAGGGTTACTTCTGAAAACGGGGGATCATCGGCAATCACCCTGTCCTCACACCCCGCGATCCGATACGCCGGACGTGCTGTGCTCCGTACGCTCACGCTCTTACGGCCGAAGATTCCAAATTGACGATAGCGTCGGGGCCAATTATAATCGTCCGATTGTTGAAAAAGGAGTCACAGATGGACTTTGAGCGCAACGACAACGACACACAATCTTCCCCGGGCCCCTACCCCTACGAACAGGGAAATCCGGGGCAACCGCCTCAGGAGCCCGTGCCCGGCGTGCCGGCGTACGCCCCACCGCCACCGCGAGCCAAGAGATTCAGCATCTGGCGTATCTTCTGGGGCGTGCTGTTCGGCCTGTCGCTGCTGGCCAACATCGGGCTCTTCCTCATGCTGATGGGCATGGTCGCCGTCCTGGCCACCGGCCACGCGCGGCTCTACGAGGAAGCGATCGTCCGCGAGGGCCCCCGCGACAACAAGATCGTTGTGGTCAACATCACCGGCATGATTCACACCGAGCAGGCCGAAAACGTCTACCGCCAGCTCAAGACCGCCCGCGAGGACCGCAGCGTCAAGGGCATCATCGTCCGTGTGAACTCGCCCGGAGGAACCGTCTCCGGCAGCGACCGGATCTACATGGAAATCCAGCGCTACCGCCGGGAGGTGGGCAAGCCCGTCGTCGCCTTCATGCAGGGCGTCGCCGCCTCCGGGGGCTATTACGCCTCGGTCGCCTGCCAGCAGATCGTCGCCGAGCCGACCACCATCACCGGTTCCATCGGCGTGATCATGAGTCACTTCGTCTTCGAGGACCTGCTCGAGAACAAGCTGGGCATCAAGCCGGTCTTCCTGACCGCCGGAGACAAGAAGGACTGGCCCAGCTCGTTCCGGGCCCCGGAGCAGGAAGAACTGGACTACATTCGCGAACGGCTTCTTACGCCGGCCTACAGCCGCTTCGTGGACGTCGTCAAAGAGGGACGCAAGGATACGCTGTCGTCGGCCGAAGTGGACGCATTGGCCGACGGAAGCATTTTTGCCGCCCCCAAGGCGCTCGAGGAGAAGCTCATCGACAAGATCGGGTATCTTGACGACGCCATCGCGGCGGTGGCGTCTCTGGCCGGCATCGACAAGGCCCACGTGGTCGAATATCGCCGGCCCTTCTCCTGGATGAGCTTCCTGGGCGCCAGGAGTGCGAACGTCTTCAAGATCGATCGCATGAAACTGTACGAGCTCGCCACGCCGGAGATTCTCTACCTCTGGAACGCGGGCGTGCATTAGCCGCTCGCGGTAGCGCGGCGGCGACGACGACGGTTGCCCCAGAGCATTTGAAACGGAAGTCAAAACTCGTGGAGGTTGTGACATGAAGCGCAGAGATCGCTGCCCTTCGAGAACGCTCATGCTGGTTCTTCTGGCGGCCGGGACCGCAATCGCACTGAGCGGTTGTGCGGCGCTGACCGGGGAAAATGGCAAGGGAAAGAAACTGGGGCTCGTGACGGTAACGCCCGACGGGACCGGATTCGTCGAGAAAGTCCCCGGCCTCCTGGGAACGGAATCGCGACCGTTCGTACCCTTCGGCACCAACTACTATGATCCCAACACCAACTGGCCCCCGAGACTCTGGCAACAGTTCGATCCCGACCGCGTCAAAGAGCACTTCCGCGTCATGAACGAGCTCGGCGTCAACTGCGCCCGCGTCTTCCTGACCGCCGCCTCCTTCCAGCCCGACGCCAATACCGTCGATGAGCGGGCCCTCGAGAAGCTCGACACCCTCGTCCAAATCGCCCGCGACGCGCGCATCCACCTTATTCTCACCGGCCCGGACCACTGGGAAGGCGTCCCGTCCTACTGGAAGCCGGATCGGTTCGCCGGCGAGGAATCCCTGCGGGCGCTGGAACATTTCTGGTCCGTCGTGGCCAAACGCTACGCTGGCGAGCCGGCGATCTTCGCCTGGGACCTGCTCAACGAGCCGCAGATGCCCTGGTTTGTCGAATCGTGGCGTCCGAAATGGAACGCCTTCCTCGAAGGCAAGTACCGCAGTTGGCCGGCTCTCAAGGCCGCGTACGCCGACGACCTGGCCGAGGGCGAATCCTGGGGCGACGTCGCCGTGCCGAAAGACGAAGCGAATGCGGGCAATCCGCGTCTGCTGGACTGGCAGTTGTTCCGCGAGTCACTGGCCGACGAGTGGGTCCGCCGACAGGCGGAGGCGATCCGCAAGGCCGACCCCACCGCACGTGTCACGGTCGGCTACATCCAGTGGTCCTATCCCGTGGTCCGCATTGGCGATCCAAGCCTGTATTCCGCCTTCAACCCGCGCCGGCAGGCCAAGTGGCTCGACTTCATTTCGATTCATTTCTATCCGGCCATGGGACATCCCTTCGCCTCGCGCGACAACTGGGAGATGAACCTGGCGTACCTCCAAAGCGTCCTGGCGTATTGCCACACCGGCAAGCCCGTGGTCCTTAGCGAATACGGCTGGTACGGCGGCGGCGCCCCCCAGGGCCGGCCCCTCCTCGACGAACATCAGCAGGGCCGCTGGATCGTGGCCGAGATTGAAGCGTCGCGCCGTCTGGCGTGCGGCTGGCTGTCGTGGCCTTTCGCCGACACACCCGACTCAACGGACATGAGCCGGTACGGCGGCATGGTCAAAGAGAACATGATCTACAAGATATGGGCCTGGCGCTTCAAGTCCTATGCCGCCGGCCTGGCGGAGCTGCGCCAGCCGATGCCGGAACTGCCCGGCATCGACGTCACCGCCTCCCTGACCGCCCCGCTGTCCGACCTCGTGCCGATGCAGGAGAAGCACGCCGAGCGGATCACCAAAGCGATCCGCGCCGCCGGGCCGATGCCCGAAATCGAAGATCGGACGCGAGAGATGATCGAGGCGCAAAAGCCTTCCGAGTGACCCGGCTCGGAAGATCGGAACCGCCTGGTGACGTCCGTCGCCTGACGCACGTTCCTTGCCCGCGATGTCGCGACGCGAGTCTCATCGGCACAGCTCGCCGAAAAGGGTCAGCGGCGCCGTGCGCGTGATTTCCACCTCCGCGAAACCGCCCGCCCGCGCCGGCGGACCGTTGAAGACCACGATGTAATCGGTCGACGTGCGTCCCACCAATTGCGGCTGATCCTGTTCATCCCGGGGATTGACGTGGGCCTTCTTGCTGAGTCCCTCGACAAGGACCCGGACGGTCCGGCCGAGATACGCCCGGCTCAATTCCTCGCTGACCTCCTCCTGCACCGCCAGAAGCTCGACGTTCCGCCTCTGCTTGACGTCGGCGCCGACGGTGTCCCGCAGGCGCCTGTCGGCCGTGGTGCCCGGGCGCGGAGAGTACTTAAAGACAAAACAGTTCTTGTACCTCGCCTTACGAACCAGCTCCGCCGTTGCCTGGAAATCCTCGTCGGTCTCGCCCGGAAAGCCGACGATGAAGTCGCCCGCCACCGCGATCCCGGGCACGATCTCCCGCGCCCGCTCCAGCAGCTCGAGATACTCGGCCGCACGATAGTGGCGGTTCATCGCCCGCAGGATCCGGTCCGAACCGCTCTGCGCCGGCATGTGCAGGTACTTGCACACTTTCTCCGACGAGGCCATAACACGCAGAATCTCATCGTAGAACTCTTCTGACGGATAGCTCGTGACAAATTTGACCCATTCGATCCCCTCGACCCCGGCCGCCATCTCGAGCAGGTCGGCCAGGCAGTAGGTCCGCTGGCCGCTCTCGTACCGGTAGGAGTTGACCGTCTGGCCCAGCAACGTCACCTGCCTGGTCCCCTTGTCGGCCAGCCTGCGGACCTGCTCAAGGATGGCCTGCGGCGGTCGGCACTCCTCGGGGCCGCGAACGTAGGGAACGATGCAGTAGGTGCAGAAATTGTCGCACCCGCGCATCACCCGCACGAAGGCCTGCCCGGGCAGAGCGCCCTCTGCGATCCCGTCGACGCTGTAGGCCGATTCGAATCGCTCCAGGGCCGCACCGGCCGCTTCGTCCTGCCGTCGAACGGTCGCCGCCACCGCGATCCGCTTCTCGTGTCGTTCGAGGGCCTCGCCGACAAGCTCGGCAATCTGCGGAATCTGCGTCGGCCCGCACACCACGTCGACGGCCTCGTGTTCGAGCAGTGTTTCGCCCAGGCGCTGCGCCATGCAGCCGATCACACCCACGACCAAGTCCGGCCGGTGCTCGCGGGCATGCTTGAGGTGGCCTAAATGCGAGAACACCCGCTCCTCGGCGTGCTCCCGCACCGAGCAGGTATTGATCAGGACAACGTCCGCGTCGCGCACGTCGTCGGTCAAGCCGTAACCGGCGTCCTTCAGCGCTGCGGCGACCAGCGCCGTGTCCAGCTTGTTCATCTGGCAGCCGAAGCTGCGAATATGCACTCTTCGTTCATTCATAGGGTGCTAACGATACGACATCAGGGCGTCAAAATCAATCCGCCGGCAAATTCGGCCTTGCGGACCCAATCGCCGCGGCGCTTACCCGACCGATCCGCCCGGCCCCACGACCCGCCCCGCCGCACAATATACCTGGTCATCGGTGGATTCCATCTCCTGACCATGTCGGACTCCCAGGTTCGGGACGTCATTCGGCAATTCTGGGCGCTGGGCGTACAGAAGGCCGGGCCCAGCCATTGCACCGGTCCGAGGGCCATCGAGCTGTTCCGCAAGGCTTACGGCGCGGACTTCGTTCCAGTCGGCGTCGGCCAGATCAGCATACCGGTCGAATGCGACTTCACCGGCGACCGGAAAGTCGACATAAATGACCTCATTCTTCTCATTGAACACTGTGTCATTTCGGCAAGCGTGCATGAAGTAGGATTTTTTTGGTGGTATTGTCA
>CAYPZL010000200.1:0-9631 GCA_964415045.1 uncultured Pirellulales bacterium
CCAACGATTTCCTTGAAGAATATAAGCCTAATCTCCATTTTGCAAAACTCTACATCTCAAATCTCACACGGCGGATTTCGGCCCGGCAGCCGGTGGGCTGCAAGGCGGCGCGCGACCGGCGGGCTTGGGCAAATGATTTTGACATTGGCGCAAGTTTTGTTAGACTAAAGGGTAACGGGGAGTGGTGCATGGCGCGGTTGGTGGCCGCGTGACGGATAGGCAGGGTAATGGGATCATGGTGGCAGGTGATTCGCAGCAACAGCCGGGTGTGGTAGTGGTGGGCGCCAAGAGCGCGCGCCTCGTCGCCGAGGCTCTGCAGTTGGCCGAGGAATACGAACTGGACGTGATCCGGTGTGCGGACGTGTATTCGGCCGTGGCCGAATTGGCCAAGGGGGCCGGGCGTTGTCTGATGATTGTCGGCACGCTTGCCGAGCTGGCGCGGGAGCAGGGCCGGCTCTTCGCCCTGGCCGAAACGGGCGGGGCACGATGTTGTTGTTTATTGGACGAGACCGAAAGCACGGAACGGCAGCAGGTCCTGCTGGCTGTACGCGCCGGCGCCTGCCTCGTGGGGCAGGTCGAAGAGCTTCGCAACGCTCTCGACGCCTGGCTGGCGGCCCGCGGATGTCGCGCGGTGAGCGGCGACACCGAGTTCCTGGACGAAGACTGTCGCGCGACGGAAGCCGAGATCAGTGCACTGTTAGGGCAGGAGAAAGATGAGTAACCCCCAGGATTTGTCCCCCTTGCAGAAAACGCCCGGCAGGGTTCTGCTCATTGGAGATATTCGCAAGGTGTTTCTGGATGCCGACGCCGTGGGGCGCTACGCGTGCGAGGCTCGGGAGAACGTTCTCGATGCGATAGACGCGGCGGCGCGGGGCGGGTTTGACACGATCGGGGTGGTGATGAACGGGGCCTCCGGCCGATTGCCGGCCATTCTGCGGGCCCTGCGGAAAGGCACAAACGCCCGGATCGTCCTGTTGGCGCAGATGTACGACGAGCCGATCGCGCGCCGCTTGACGGCGGGCGACGCGGGCGAGGAACGGCTCGCCGATGCGTACGTGGTCTGCCCCACCCAGGTGACGCGCATTTGCGGGCCCGATTGCGCGCCGGAAGCGCAGGCGGCAGGTAGAGACGCCGCAGCGGCGCCCGCGGAATTGGAGAAGACCATCCGGCACCTCGAGCGTCTGGCGACGACGGATGACCTGACGGGCCTGAAGAACCGGCGTTACGTTCTGGAGTTCGCCCGCCAGGTCCTGGATTACGCCCGGCGCGATAACGGTCGCGTGACGTTACTTGTCTTTGACATCGACAATTTCAAGCACTACAACGACACGTACGGCCACCTGACCGGCGACGAGATTCTCAAGCAGGCGGCCCTTCTTATGCGGCGGTGCTGCCGTCCGCACGACGTGGTCGCGCGCATCGGGGGCGATGAATTCGCCGTCGTCTTTTGGGAGGATCCGCGCCGCAGAAGGGGCGACTTTGAGGACGACCGACGCTCGTCCGATGCGGAGCATCCCACCGAAGCGATTGAAGTGGCCACCCGGTTTCAGCAGGCGTTCGGCCACGCCGAGCTGCACCTTCTGGGCCCGGCCGGCGAGGGCGTCCTGACGATCAGTGGCGGGCTGGCCAGCTTTCCGCGCGACGGCGAGACCGTCGAGGAGCTTCTCCGACGCGCCGATGAGGCCCTGCTGGACGCCAAGCGCAGCGGGAAGAATCGCATCTACCTGGTCGGCGAGGCCCAAAACCACCACGCCGACGTTCCGCAGTGACAAATCTCCTCGGGGCGATCCAATTGCAGCGATTGCTCTTTCCCGGTCTTCAGAAGTAGCTGCGGATGTTGTACGCGTCTTTCTCGTGGACGTAGGGCTTTTCGGCCCCGTCTGAGTCGGGCTGCGTGAAGATCAGGATGGCTTTTCCGTTGTAGGGCTGGTAGAGGACGAGTTCCTCGCCGGAATCTGCGCACAAGTCCGCGGCGAAGGCCTGCACGGCGAGATGGCTTTTGGTTTCGCCCCAGTCGAGCACCTCGGCGGCCAGGCAGTACGCCGGCCCCGTGGAGCACACACTGACGAGCAGTTCCCGTCCCGGGGCCGGATGCACGTCGGCAATCGCCGTGCAGTCGGCGTGACGATCCACGCGCTTTTCCCACAGCGTTCCACCGGATTCGTCCGCCAGAAGCGTCCCGAAGATGATCTCGTCTCGCCCGTCGTCATCGACGTCGTCCACGCTGGGGACGTGTCCCATGGCGTGCTTGCTCGCGGCCAGCCGCCACATCTCGATCAGTTGTGCGTCGAGCGCCACCGCGAGACATGGAACGTGGTTGCTGGCGCCGTACTTCAGTACGATGGCCGGCTTGCCCGCCCGGCCCTGCGGATAGGCGACGCGACCCACCGGGTGACAGCGACTGCGCCGCCCGCCGCGCACGTCCAGATCAAATGGGGACTCGCGCTGCTCCAAGACTCTGCCCGTGTTTCCTTCCAGCACGCAAATCCACGGTTTGCCGTCCTTCCAGAACTCGGTGACGACTTCCATTTTGCCGTCCTGGTTGATATCGTAGATAAACGGGATCCCGCGCAGGGCCGGCTCGTTCCACGCTCCGTCGCCGCGGAACGACCTACGCTTCGGACAGGACGGTGGTTTTGTCCGGGCCGTCGAGCTTGTAGCGGATGCCGCGCCAGCGGATGGTGCGGCCGAAGGCCGACGACAGAAGCGCCAGCAGCAGCAGAAGTGACCAGAGCCAGGAACCGCCGATGTCCGCGACCGCCGTCGGTACAAGTTGGCGACGATACGGGCTCAGGATCTTCATGGCCATTCGCTGACGCAGAACCGCGCGGAGCAGTTGGCCGGCAAGGAAAGTCACCGGGACGGCGGCGCAGAGCCACGGGGTCCCTTGGTACCGGGCGGCCAGGGCCACCGCGGCGCCTCCCCAGAGCCCGGTAACGGAGCCCAGGCTGCTCAGGAGGCCGAGCCACCAGGTGCCGGGGGCGTAGACGCGCGTGATGAGGAACTGTCGGCGCGCGAACTCGTAAAACTTCGGCCAGGTCGTTGATTCGAGGGAGGCTACGAGGCAACCGGGGACGAACGTGACCTTCATGCCGGCCTTGCGTACGGCCCGGCTCAGGGAGAGGTCGTCGCTCAGCGTGCTCTTCCAGGCCTGCGGAAGGTGGAGGCGGCGAAAATCCTCGGCGCGGACCGCCATCGAGCCGCCCCACGCCTGGTTGAAGCGGCTGTTGCCCAGGAGCTGCGCGACGCTGGCGTTGACGGCTGAGAGGACGAGGCTGGCGAGGTTGTTCCGGGTCGGGACGAACCAGCGGTAGCCTGTCGCGAGACCGCATTGGTGCCGGCGCAGGGGCCAGACGAGACGACTGAGCCAGTCGCGATCGACGCAGATGTCCGAATCGGCGAAGGCCAGGACCTCGGTGTCGGCCGGGACGTGCTGGATGGCGTGGAGCAGATTGTGAATCTTTTGGCTGCTGGACGTGGACGCCCCGGCGACGAGGATCTGCACGTCCAGGGCCTTGGATTCCCGGCGCAGGGCGTTTGCGATCCGGCTGAGTTCGGCGTAGGCCGGGTCCGAGGTGTCGCCGACGACGAAGAACAGGCGGTAGTTGTTGTATTCCTGTTGGAAGAACGAGCGGATGTTGGAGCGGAACTGCGTTTCCAGACCCCTGCAGGGCACGATCAGCGCAGCCTTCGGACGGTACAGCAGGTGGTGTTCCTTGCTGAGCTTGGCCAGCGCATAACGATAATTACGGACGGCGTGGTATAGAAAGAGCGCTTGTGCCACGAGCGCCGCCCAGGCTATGTAGTCGTACCATTCCATATCGAACGGCCGTAACGATACGCGAAATCGCCCCCGAACGCCAGAGCCTTCCCCGCTAACGCCCCGGCGCCGAGATTCGCCCGGCGCGAAGAAGGAACGTGCCGTTGGAGGTTGTTTGCTCCTTTTGACATTCTCTGCACTTCCTTGATTTATTGCTTGACATCTGCGGGGGCGGTTGCGAAAGTGGAGT
The DNA here is from genome assembly GCA_964415045.1 of uncultured Pirellulales bacterium. Classification (GTDB taxonomy): domain Bacteria; phylum Planctomycetota; class Phycisphaerae; order Sedimentisphaerales; family Anaerobacaceae; genus CAYPZL01. The sequence goes on from CAYPZL010000200.1 coordinate 4,011, forward strand.
TGGTAAAGGCGCGAACAACATTGATGAAAGCCCCCTTGAGCGGCGCGGATCTCGTGTAGCGGCAGTGGCGTTCTGTCGTGACGGAATAGAAGCGGAGAGTTCCTTTGGCAAGCGAGGAGCAAAAGCGATGGGTCGAAAGCGGAGGGGAAAACGCGATGTCGGCTCAGCCAGGGCTGCTTTTTGCGGACTTGGTTTGATTCTACCCTGGTGTCTCTCTGCCGTCGTTTGTGCACAGGCGTCGGGACCGGCGGAGACCCTCCACCCTGCGCCTGATCCCGTGGAGCAGACTCTGGTGATGCATGGCTCGCTCTCCGGTTTCATGGCCGGATGCGTGGGCGAGCAAGTATGTGGCCACCATCCGCAAGGCCGCCAATACGTGCGAGCGTGAATGCCAATACGCTGCGCCGTGCTTCAAACGGAATACGTTAGTTTCCTGTTGGCCGCCCTGCTCGAAACGGTCGAGAGCGCCCAAGAAGAAGGAGAATGAATGGACGGGATTGGCCGCAATCCGGCGAGCGGGCAGCTTTCGTAGATTCGCAAGGATTAGCGGTGCAGTGACCGGGGCAATCTGCTGGCTATTTGTGGCTACTCATGGGAGCAACAGCCATGGAACTCGAAGGGAAGCAAACAAAAAACGCCAAGACGGATGCGCGGCAGACGCCGCGACGCTGTCATTCAATCGGCAACCAACAATCAGCAGTCGTCGATTCGCATGGTTTCACGCTCATCGAGCTGCTGGTCGTCATCGCGGTGATTGCGTTGCTGATAGCGATCCTCATCCCGGTCATGAGTGCGGCCCGCGAACGGGCGCAGCGGGCGGTTTGCCTGAGCAATCTCAGGCAGCTCACCATGGCCTGGATCACGTATGCCGATGAACGCGATGGCAAGCTCGTTCTGGGCCTTGCCGGGGCAGAACGGTCCGTGAATTCGAAACGCATGAAAGGCTGGATGGGGGCGGCATTCCTCTTCCCGGAGAACCGTTCCGCCATCATCGCGGACCGGAATAAAGGCCCCTTGTGGCCCTATCTGCGAGATATCGATATCTACCGTTGCCCGCGGGGCCGGGTCGGCCATGCTTGCACTTACAAGACTGTGTCCAGCGCCAACGGCGGCGCGGTCGCAGGAACGTATCTGCCCGAAAGCAGGATAAACAGCTCTGATGAGGTGATACCCTTCGGTAAACGCGTAGGCAATACGGTCCTGCGGTTGACACGCCTGACCGACATTGGCAGTCCGGGGGCGGGTGCGCGGGCAGTCTTCATCGATCAAGGCGTCACATCAGGCGGGGGGGATTTCCGCGTCCACTATCTTCGTCCGAAATGGTGGCAGGCCAGCCCTCCTCCGATCCACCATGCGGACGGCGTAACCCTTTCCATGGCGGATGGTCATGCGGAATACTGGAAATGGAAGGGTCGTGAGACCGTGGCAGGCTTGCCTCTCAAGGTCGTGCCTACGCCTGCAGTCCATGTGTTCATGGAGGTGCTGGACGGCGGGGACTACGAACCCACGACCGAAGACGGCTTGTACGATTTGCAGCGGTTGCAGCGCGCCACCTGGGGGCGTCTCGGCTACCGGCCGGCGGAGATGAACCAGTAGAAAGGAGGTGAGGCCCGCCGGGAGCTGGCGTTCGCTCGGCCGTACTTCGGCGCGTATGTGCGTCTCGCCGAGGAGCCGGTGGAGCAGATTCTGGTCGAGCTGGGACGGATCGCGAAAGAGCTGAGAAGAGAATGGTCGGAAGAAGAGACACGTGATTTCGTGCTCCCCCTCCTTAAGCCATTGATAAACCCAAAGGTCTTTGCTGATCGTGAGTTTGTGAGGAACGCCGTTGTAAGGCGAATCCGACTTCAGGGGCGTAGCTTGTCGTGGTACGAACAACTCGTGCTTGAGACGATTCAGGAGGCGCAATCATGTGCAGAAGACGGGCGTTTACGCTGATCGAGCTGCTCGTGGTGATCGCGGTGGTATCGCTGCTGATGGCGATTTTGCTGCCGGTGCTGGGGAAGGTGCGCCGGCAGGCCCGGGCCGTTGCGTGCCGTGCGAATCTGAGGCAATGGGCCACGACACTGGCCTTGTACCTGGAGGACAACGACGGTCACTTGCCCCATGACCGTTGGAGCACGTGGTGGATTCTGACCGGACGAACCTTCCTGGGAGGCTATAGTCGCCGACAGGGCCCCGGTCAGCACCACCCCATTAACACGCGCGGCATGTTGTGTCCCGAGGCCAAGCGACCGAGCGAGCTTGCTACGGGCGGTGGTGGGTGGGGCTTCGGTGGCCAGTCGTGGGATGTGGAGCGATACCTGGGCAGCACATTCGAGGCCTGGAAGGTGACAGTCACGGGTCTGGAGCCGCTGGTAGGCAGCTACGGCCTCAACGGTTGGTTGTTTTCGCCCCCACCGAGGCCCGGTGAACCCATTCTTCGGTCGCGTCTTCCCCTGGAGGCTTCCACCTATACCGACGTTTTTTCCATGCGGGGCAGGAATGCTGTTCCCTTGCTGCTCGACTGCGTGACGGAATCCGGCGCGCCTACCGATGACACACGGCTGCCGCATCAGGAATCCCAAGCTGGTCCAGCCCGGCGAATGGCCACAATCGATGCGTAAGTTCAAGGACTACTGATTGTGGGGCAGGCGATAGGAGATGAGCCGATGCAACAGCGGGATGGGAGACCATGAAACGATCCTTGGGGAATGGGGGAGATCAAGGCCAAGCCAGGCGCGCTGCGTGCGGCCAAGGAGAAGGCCCGCCGGGAGCTTGCGTCCGCGCGGCAGAATCTGCGGCAAGTTATGACCGTGCGTCAGGAAGCGGTGTTGGTTCTGAATGGATTGCTCGAATGAGGGCGGTGCGTGGTCAGGCGAGGGAGGCCAGGGGGATCGTGCGGGCGGCCAGTTCCTCGGCGGTGTAGGACTGCGCCAGGTCGAATTCGAGCAGGCAGCCGTGATTGTGGTCGGAGGCGAGGATGAGCAGGTTGTCTCCGGCCCGGCACCATCCCTTGGGCTGGGCCTGGTGGCCGAGGACGAATACGTCGGTGTCCAGGCGTTCGGCCATTCGGTTGAGTGTGTCCTGGCTGTGGCGTCGTCCCCAGGTCAGCAGATAGGCCGAGCCCGGCTTCTCGCAATCGCCGACCCGGAGTTCCCTGTCGAAGATGTCAGGATCGAAGGTCTCCACAAAGCGGTCCGCCGGTAGAGAATGGGAGATCCAGATGCGATTGGGGCACTTGACGGCCAGCGGCTGCGAGAAGAGAAACTGTCGTATCGCCAGCTTGACATCGTCGCTGGTGTCCTGGAACTCGCGATCCAGGGCCGAACTCATCGCGCGGTTCATCTCCTTGCCGTTCTTCATGACGTCGCTGATGGTGATGCAGGCCGTGTCGTGGTTGCCCATCACCAGATGGACGCGGTCGGGAAAGTCGAGCTTGAGGCGAATCACGTCAAGGAGCAACTGGTACGAGAGGCATCCTCCGGCGTGGTCTTCCGGGCCGCCGTGGATGATTTCCTGCAAGACGAGGTGCCGGTCCGGATGGTCCGCGAGGCCGGCGTAGGCGACGATGCGCTCGTAGTTCCGTCGATGACCGTGAAGGTCGCCGCTGACCACCAGAGATCCCTGGGCCGGGGGACAAATGAGATTGCCGCGGCGAAACCGGTCCGTCTGGTTGGCCTGGATCCCTTGAGTGAGAAGGTCAATGGTTGTTTGTGCCATTTCGACCTGTCTTGATCTTGCCCCCGAAAATGCTGTGGATCATCGAATCCAGTCTGGAGATGACCTGCGCCATATTGGGCGGGCGCTCAACGGGGTCGTTCTTGACGCAATCCATGACGAGTTTCGAGATCCCGATCGGCAAACGTCTGCGAAGCTCGTGCGGAGCCGGGCACGTCGGAGGCTCGTACAGACCGACGCCGTTCTTCTGCTTGGGTATCAGCGTCGGGACGTTTTTGCCGGTGAGCGCCCAGTACATGGTGGCGCCGAGATTGAAGATGTCGGTCTTGGGGCCCAGGGTCTTGCGTTTGACCTGCTCCGGAGCAATGTAGTCCGGCGTCCCCTGGATTCGTGACTTGACGGTCCCGATCCGGCAGCTCTGGCCCAGGTCGATGATCCGGATCGAACCGCCCTTGTTGATCAGGATGTTGTTCGGCTTGATGTCACAGTGGACGAAGCCTTGCTGGTGCATGGCGTTGAGCCCGCTGGCGACCATGCGGAAGACCAGCAGCACGTCTCCCAGGCTCAGAGTGGAACTGTCTTCCAGCGTTTTGCCGTCGAAGTATTCCATGGACAGAATCAGTTCCCTGAGCTTGAACATGCTGCGAAGCTTCTGGAGTTTGTAGCACTTGCGGATGTAGGGATGGTCGACTTTCTGAGCGACCTTGTATTCCATCTCGGTCTGCTCGAACGCGCGATAGTCCTCGGGCTTCTCATAGATGACCCGCTTCAGGGCGACCCGGGTGCCCTCTTCTTCGTCGGTCGCCAGGTAGATGGTGCTGCGCGCACCGTTGCCGATCCGCTTTATGATCGTGAATCCCCCGACGCTAAGAATATCTTTGCCCATGTTTTTACTGGTCTAAAGAAGCTTATGAATATATAACTCCTGCCAAACTTATCAAGATGCGCCTTGGCGAGCAAATGTTCCTGCAATTCTACGATCCGGCGTTCCGGCTCGTGCCGGCAAGGCAATCGTTTGCCCCTGCGTTACATCCGCCGCATCCGATAAAAATACGCAAATGCGGCAGTCTACCCTGAGTGCCGGTTGCTGTCCAGTGCTGCGTAGTTTTTTCTCTATCGGCACCATCGGCTTGGCAGATAAATCTTGACAAGGGGTGGAGGTTGACGGTATCTTAGCCGACAGTAGTGTACGGAAGGCCTCGAGCCTCGGCTCGGGGGCTTCGCTTTTTTGGGTACGATTCCCCGATAGCTCAATTGGTAGAGCGAGCGGCTGTTAACCGCTAGGTTGTAGGTGCGAGCCCTACTCGGGGAGCCAGATTAAAACCACGAACCTCCCGAGGCTCGTTGGTTAACGATAGAGTCAGGGGAAACGGGAGGTGAGAACCGACAGTTTCCCCTGATTTGTTAGAGGGTTACGACGAGGCTGACATGATGATGGATTCTCCGGTTGGAGAAAAACTTTTCGGGCTTCAGGTGCAACACCGACGGTTGCGTCCGGGGTCCGAAAATGTCTTTTCCGGATTCTCCCGTTCTCCGTTTTTCATGTCGCCTTGTTTAACAGCCCGGTTGCACCTGGGCGCCCGAATTCCGGTTTTCATAACCGGCCAGGGAGGCGGACATGGGGATTGACGAATCTTTGGTAGAAGAGATCGTCCGCCGGGTTCTCGCCGCCGCCGCCCCGGACAAGATCATCCTTTTCGGCTCGGCCGCCACGGGCGGGATGACCAGCGACAGCGACATCGATCTGCTCATTGTAGAACCGGACCCGGGCGACCGCCGCAAGAAAAGCGTGCAGATCGACGCGACGCTCAGCGGGCTGGGCCATCCTTTCGACGTCATCGTGATTTCCACCGAGTGGTTCGAGGCCAGCAAGAACGTCATCGGCGGCATCGCGTACCCGGCCAACAAATACGGGAAGGTGATCTATGAGGCCGCCTGAGGAAGAAGTAATCCGCAAGATCGTC
>CAYPZL010000201.1:0-9568 GCA_964415045.1 uncultured Pirellulales bacterium
GCACCTTGTCATAGACGCGGGCATCGTCGATCTGGCCGAGGAACGGGGCGTTGTGGTAGGGCGATTCGCCAATTCTCACGACGCCCGTAGTGGCGGTATCAATCGGCTCGTCCAGCGAAGCCGCCGTGGCGTCGAGCTGGCCGTCGACGTAGAGCAGGGTGTCCAGGACATCGGGGGCGCCGTCTTCGTCCGCAAACGTCACGGCCACGTGATGCCAGCGGCCGTCGGCGATGTTGGTTATGCCATAGTGGTATCCGCCGTTGACCTCCACACGCAGGCCGCCGGTGGCATCGGCGCGCATTCGCCACTTCTGCCCGGCCACGTTCTGGCCCCAGGACATGATGGTGCGGTTGGCCGTGGTGGTCTTGATCCAGGCGCAACAGGTACGCGGTGCGGCGCCGGTAATACCGGGATAGTCCGCCGCTTCGACGTAGACGTCGTCGGCGAACGTCAGGGCGGTGCCTTGATACCCGTCGGTCCACTGGGCGTCGCCAGAGACGATGCCATGATGGCCATGGCCCGACCAGTCGACCGCAGTGGCTCCCATCGCTTCATCCAGCGTCCACCAGAGAGTGAGATTCGGGTCCGTAACCGCCACCTCGGGCACCGTCGTGAAACTCCAGACGTCGCCTTTTAACGGCACGGTCCCGGCAAACTCGTCGACGCGCCAGTAGTAGGTCGTATCGGCGGCCAGCGGACCGGGATCATACGTCGCATCGGCGGTCATGAATCCGCCGGCCACCGCGTCGTTGACCTCATCGAAGCTTTCGCCGAAATAGACCGTGTGGAACAGCGTCCCTATACCAGGCTCCCACAGAAGGTCCTGCTCTGGACGCGCGAATTTGACCCCGTCGGCAGGCGATGGACTCCAGGCGGTCGCCGGCCGGACCTGGAAGCTCCAGACCTCGCCCTTCCACGGGCTTCCGGGCTCGGCGTCGTTGATCCCGTCGACCCGCCAGTAGTACGTTTGCCCGGGCGTCAGTCCTGTCGCATGGGGCGGCGCGACGCCCACAGTGAGTGACGCATCGGTCGTGACAATCGGTTCGACCAAGCCTTCGTTTACGTCATCGAAGCTCTCGCCGAAGTAGACCTCTTGCGAAGCCGCAAGATCGCCAGGTCGCCACTCCAGCGTGCTGATGGTGGTATCGATCATCTCGCCGTCTTGAGGTTGTTTGACAATCGCGTGCAGCACTGGTTCCGGGGGACCGATCCAGACCCTGCAACGGTCGTACTGGGCCACCAGGTCACTGCCCGGCGTCTGGGCATGCGCCGATACGAAGGACTCGTTATCAACGACGTCATTGAGCGAAAAGTCTGCGGGCCAGTCGCCCTCTTCGAGAATGAATTGCGGCGTGCCCGTGGGGTCGTTCAACCCGGTAATCTGAAATCTCCAGCCCGCTTCAGCGATCGTGAACGAGACCGTGAAGCCGTCGAGGTAGGAGCTCCGCTCGTAGTTGTAGAGTCCCGAAAGATTGTGGGTGGGGCCGCCAGTGGTGTTATTCTTGCCCACAAACCGAACGCCATCCGGGGTCGTGTCGGCCTTGCCGGAGAACATCACGCCGACATAAGGCCCGGTATTGAAGAACACATTGTCGGGCTGAAGTGTAAAGGTGGTGCCGTTGGCGCTGGTCGTTTGCGACAGGCTGGTCACGACCCATTCGACAGTCAGCCCTTCGCTCATCGCCGCGGCACTGAGTGGATCGAAGCTGGTGTTACTGGTAATGCCGGCGTTGCCGTTGGCGCCGCCGGTCGTGGTGACCTCGGCGTTGGAACCGCTCTCTGTGGCGGTGGCGGCGGAGGCGATTGAATTCGCTGTGAGTGTGAATCCGCCATTGACCGACTCGGCATCGCCGGCCTCCACGCCCTGTCCGTCGAAGTGATCGTCGATCAGTATCTCACCGGACCACACGGCCCCGGCCAGTGACAAGGCCAGCGCACACGCAACCAAGAGAATCGTTCTGTTGCACATGATCATTCCTCCGTTCACATACAGAATCAGAAAAACGACTGTACCCTGGAACGCGCCAGGATACCTGGATTACCCTGCGGGTCTGGTGCGGCCCTCCCTTTTGGACTGCTCCAGGAGGTTCTTGAGGCGGCGGACAATGGGGCCGTGGTCAGGATCGTTGTACAGATTGTTCTGTTCGGTCGCATCCGTCTGCATGTCGTAGAGCTGGCCCGGCAGGCCGTCGCCTTTGCCCGACCATCCCCCGGAGCCGACCCCGTCGATGAACTTCCACTTGCCCTGTCGAATAGCAAAAACACCGTTGCCGGAGTGATGAATGACCGCTTCACGCACCGGTCCGTCGGGGGGCTGACTCAGCAGATGAGGCAGAAAGCTGAAGCTGTCCTCGCCGGCGTCCCGGGGCAGATCGAATCCCAGTATCTCGGCGCACGTGGCGATCAGGTCGACGTGGCAGATGGTCTCAGCGCATACGGCGCCCGGCGTGGTGTGTCCCGGCCAGCGGGCGAGAAACGGGACGCGATGACCGCCTTCCCAGGCGTCGGCCTTGATACCGCGGTAGACATGACTGGGATTGTGCCCGAACTTGCGGACGGAGTTGATCGGACCGCTCATGTTCGTCCCGTCGCGGCCGGGCGAGCCGTTGTCACTCGTGAAGATCACGAGCGTGTTCCCGGCGAATCCGTTGCGCCCCAGCGCCTCGAGCACCCGGCCGACAACGCGGTCTACCTGGTAGACGAAATCGCCATAGGCTCCGGCCTCGCTTTTTCCCCGGGCCTGCGCGTCGGGAGCGATGGGCGTGTGGGGGGCGGTCAGAGGCATGTAGAGGAAGAAGGGATTTCCTTTCGTCTGGCGAAAGGCCTCGTTCCGGACGCGCCCGCCTTTGGCATCGATGTATTCTTCCGCCTTGCGGGCCAGCCCGGGCAGGATCTCCTCCAGTTTCCAGCCTTCGACCATCGGCCCGGGCGAGCCGAACATGCTCTCGGGCTTGGGCACGGTCGGTATGCCCACGGTGTGCTCGTTTTCAATGAAGCAGTACGGGGGGAAATTCGGCACGTCGGTGCCGAAGTAATAGTCGAATCCTCTCGTCGTCGGGCCCTCGGTGATCGGCTGCGTGAAATCGACGTTGGCCCCGGCTTCAGGCGTGTTCTTGCCCATGCCTACAGGATTCTCCCCGTCGGTGGTGGGCCAGTTCCAGCCGAGATGCCATTTTCCGATGCAGGCCGTGTCGTAGCCATGTGCCTTGAGGAGCTTGCCGACCGTCAATCGATCCGACGCGATCAGCGGCTTGTCCCAGCACCAGAGAACGCCCCTCTTGAGTCGCGTCCGCCACGCGTAACGCCCGGTCAGGGCTCCGTACCGGGTCGGCGAACAGACGGCCGAGGGCGAATGGGCATCGGTGAAACGCACGCCTTCGGCAGCCAGCCTGTCGAGATGGGGCGTCGGGACCTTGGACCGGGGATTCTGACAGGCTAAGTCGCCGTAGCCCATGTCGTCGGCCAGGATGAAGACGATATTGGGCAAGGCCGTCTCTGCCCGGCTGCCGTTGCCTGCGAGGGCACGCGCAGCAAAGAAAGGAGCCGTTGTCGCCGAGCCGGCGGCGAGCATACACTGCTTCAAGAAGTCACGTCGCTGCATCGTCTACCTCCACGCTACGGGCCGACTGTGTCCCTGTTCCTTGTAGAGTTCCAGAAGCGCTTTGAGATCACTGACAACGGTCTGATGTCCGGGATCGCTGTACAGGTTGTTCTGCTCCTGCGGATCGGCTTCCATGTCATAAAGCTGTCCCGGGAGCCCGTCGCCCTTGCCCGACCAGCCGCCCGAGCCGACGCCATCGATGAATTTCCACTTGCCTCTGCGAATGGCGAAGACGCCGCTGATCGAGTGATGCACAACGGTTTGGCGCATGGGGCCCGTAGGCCGCCTTCCCTGGAGATGGGCGAGAAAGCTGATGCTGTCTTCCCCCGCGTCCGCAGGCAGGCTTTGCCCCACGATCTCGGCGCACGTGGCCGTCAGATCGGTCAGGCAGACCAGTTCGTCGCACCGGCTTCCCGGCGCTACGGCCGCCGGCCAGCGGGCCAGGAACGGAACGCGATGTCCCCCGTCCCAGACGTCGGCCTTCTGACCCCGATAGATATAGTTGGCTTCATGACCGAAATTCGGCGAGCCGGTCGAGACGCCGTTGTTATGCTTGCCGATATGAGCCTCATGCGAGCCGTTGTCGCTCGTCAGGATCACCAGGGTGTTGTCGGCGATCCCGTGCGCGTCGAGCGCGTTGAGGATCTGTCCCACGGTCCAATCCACCAGGGTCACGAAATCCCCGTAGATGCCGGCCTTGCTCTGCTGGTGGTTTTGCTCCAGAGGCACCCAGGGCGTGTGCGGCGCCGTCAGGGGAAAGTACAGGAAGAACGGCTTGTCCGCATGATCCCGGCGGCAGCGGTCAATGAATCCGACCGCCTTCTCCGTAATCCGGGGCATGACGTCCTCGTGTTTGAAATCGTCCGCAATCGCTCCACCGCGCCAGAAGGCCGGATAGGGCGACGCGGCGACGGTTTCTGTGGGCGGGCGCGTCGGCAACCCATTCTCCAGATAGACGTACGGGGTCATATCCAGCGACGCGGGAATGCCGAACCAGTAATCGAAACCCACTTCATTGGGTCCCGGCGTCAGCGGCTTGCTGAAGTCGGCCGGCTGCTCGTTGGTCAAGCCCAGGTGCCATTTGCCCACGCAGCCGGTACGGTACCCGTGCGCCTTGAGCAGGGAGGCCACCGTCATTCGTCCCGGTTCGATCAGGGCCCGGCTGTAGCCGTTGAGCACTCCGCTCGTGAGACGCGTGCGCCAACAGTAACGGCCCGTCACCACCCCGTACCGGGTGGGAGTGCAGACCGCCGAACCGCTGTGAGCGTCCGTGAATGTCATCCCCTCGCGTGCCAGGCGATCCATGTGCGGAGTGGGGATCTTCGAGTCGGGATTGAGGCAGGTCAGGTCGCCGTAGCCCATGTCGTCGGCCATGATGAAGACGATGTTGGGCCGTTGATCTTCCTGCGGGACCCCGGCTGCCTTGAATGCGGGGCCGGCCATGACCGCTGCGCCCGCAGCGGAAACGCATTTCCTCAAGAACGTACGTCGATTCATTCGCACTCTCCTGCACACCGCCTCTATTCGGAGGACACGTCGTTGCCCAATGTGGAGCGTACTCACAATATCACCGCACGGCACGGTCAGTACTCTGTATGCGGCTCGTACTTAGCCATCTGGTCGAAATACTTTTTCCAGACGTAATCCTGACGGCTGTGATCGACGTGATACGTCACGCCGCCGCCAAACTCCTGAATCTCACGGTCCAGGTCCTTCACGAATTCGCTGTGCCCGTCCGTATAGGCGACATTGTACCCGTTCTTGTGGTGGTACTCGACGCCCCGGCTCGGATCGGAAAACATGTCCGCCATGAAGGCCATGCCGCCGCTGTCCTGGACGGAGTTGACGGCGCGCCATTTGCGCTCGTCCCACAGCGACCGGTAGTGATAGGTCGTTTGCACCCAGGATTGGTTGGGGCCGAGGTCCTCGGGAATGGAACCTCGTGGCCACCCTCCGCCCTTGTTGGCGGGATTCGGTGGGAGCTTCCCGTACTGAAGGGTGGGATTGTTGTTGCCGGGGCAATAGAACAGCCTGGGCTCGGTTATCAGTTGATGGTAGAAGAGCAGGCCGTGAGCCATGAAACCCTTGGTCTGAGGATCGTTCTGACGACCGCTGATCCAGACGGCGTAGCTGCCCGATCCCGGCGACACTTCCATGTGGCAATAGGGGAACTGACCGTTGTTGTCGTTGCCGTAGAGGACGCCGGCGTATCCGCAGGATTTCAGATGGGCCGCACAAGCCGTCCGGCGAGCCTGGTGCCGGGCCTTTTGCAGAGACGGCATCAGGATGGCCATCAGCAGGGCGATGATGGCGATGACCACCAACAGCTCGATAAGCGTGAAACCCTTTGCCTTCATCCGACGTTCTCCTGTGCCCGGATCTCCATAAAAGCCATTGCCACGAGACCTGCCGGTGACGCTCCCCTTGCAGGGAATTTTCAAAAAGCCCTTCCCCGTCTTTCGGAGCGCCTGGCTTTTTTACTGCCGATACCTTATATGATAATCCCCCGTCGCGTCGAGACTTCGCAAAAAAAACAGGAAAGACGGCAAAACGACCAAGATTTTTTCCGCAGCCGGCCCCAATACAGGCAAATCCCTCGCCTGGTCCGGGTAACGAGGGTGCGGTGGTCGTGGCGGGGGGGCGAGGCGACTCCGCGGTCTCGACGGCGTCGCCCGGGGGCCGGGAGACCTTTGCCTGTCTTCAGTTTGCCCCGAGCATCGTGACGGTGGGGGGGCGGAGATTCGCCAGTCGGGTCTTCAGCTCGGTGACCCGGCGTGCAGCGATGTCCAACGCCTCCCTGGCGATGCGCAGCCGGGCCGTGGCGGGATCGAACTGCGAGGCCCGCGCCCATTGGTGCCGGATTTCTTCGGACTGCCGCCGGAGGACTTCGAGTTGAGCTTTCTTCTCGGCCATGTCGATGGCCATCTGGCTTAACTCGCCGTTGTACTGTTCGAGCCGGGCGCCGCCGGCCGATTTGCTCAGCTCCTCACGGCGCCGGGCCAGCTCGATCTTGGCTCTGGTCAGATTCTCGTTGGCCTGGGCCAGCTCCGTCATGGAGAGACGACCGGCATCCGCTTGCTTCCGCAGCGTATTCAGGGTCTCGATGTGCATCTGGACGAGCTTCTCCAGCTCTTGCGTCACGGTGTCTTTGTCCAGCTTCCGGGCGGCCTCATGTTCGGTTCGAGCAATCTGTTCCTGAATCGCCCTGCGTCGCGCCTCTAAACCCGCCAGTTCCAGCTCCAGAGTCCGGATCTCGCGCGACAGCTCGTGCCTCTGGGACACCAGCGCCCGGGCGTCCATCTCGCCGGCAGGGGCCTGGGGCCAGGCCTCGGCCGTCTCAAACGACTCGGTCGTCCCGATGACAACCACGTTGTCCTTGATCCTGTACGTCAATTCCGCAAATCCTCCACCGAGGGCTTTGAGCATGATCTCCAACGCGGTCTTGACCTGGACATTCGACAGCGGGTCCAGGTCAATGGGATCGGACGGTTCAATGTCGGCGTTATCCAGCACCTCCCGCCACATCACGGCGATCTGCAGGGGCGGCTCCACCGAGTTTCTCAATGTCTCCACGGCCTCGGAGAACGGCATCTCCGGACTGAGCATGCTCAGATCGACAATGGTGCTGAGCTGTTCTTCGATGGCCGCAGTGTCGGCAGGGCGGACGCCCTGGACTTGCGCGAGCTGCGCCTCGGCGTCTTTCCATTGGGATTGGGCGAGGTTCACCTGCGCGGCGAGTTCCCGGCGATGCTGCTCGTGGATGTTCCCGAGAGTGCGGCGCAGGTTCTCGACCACGGCCATCGCAAACTCTTGCGCCGCCGGCTTGACGTCGTCGGGCAGATGCACCGAGAACTTGACGCTGACGCTTTGCTCCCGGCTCGTGGTTTGCCCGGGATCGGGCCGGCCGCCGTACATGCCGCCCGTGCTCAAACCGCCCATCATGCCGCCGTATCCGCCCATGCTCTGGCCGCCCATCATGACGTCGCCGTATCTGCCTCTACTCTGGCCGCCCATCATGACGTCGCCGAATCCGCCCCTACTCTGGCCACCCATCATGCCGCCGGGGCCGCCCTTGCCGTCCATCCCGCCGGATCCTCCTGCCGGTTGGTCGTCCGTGGGCTGGTTGGAATTGGGAGCGTCATTCGTGCTGTTTCCGCCGGCGCTACGTTTCTTCTCCCTGGCAGCGGGCGGCTCAATGTGTTTCAGGTACTCCGAGCTGTAGGTGTCCCGTATTTCGGCCATCATCATCTCGTCGTACTCGTCGTACCCCGGTTCCATGTACCCCGGTTCCATACGCATGCGGGACTTGCCGGAAGCCGGTCCAATCCGCATGGCCTCGATCTGGAGCAGGCTCTCGGCCTGGCGCCTGTCGGACGGGCGACCACCCAGCACCTCTTGCGCCGCCTTGCCGACCACACCGGGACTGTAGAGCAGGTGCAGGAGAGTTTCGCCATTGAGCCAGATGACGTCGGGGTCCGTGGTGATCTTGACCATGCAACTTGCCGTGCGCGTGTTGGAGACGGCTCCGACCGAAGCGTTGGTGTCACCGGCGACATTGTCCCGCTCTACCGGTTCCATGGACGAGGCCGTGACGAGAAGGCTCGCGATGAGGGATGCGATCAGACATTTCGAGGTTCGCATTTTCTCACTCCTTTTGTCTTTGAGTTGTTGATGCGATGTTCCTGGATTTCGGACAGTCTCTCCCGGGCGACGTCGGCCCATTGATTCTCGGGGAAAAGCTGGATGATTTCCTTGTACGCTTCGACGGCCGAGTCGGTCTGGCGGAGCTGCTTGTACAGCCGGTCCGCCTGGTAGAGCATCACGAAGGCGGTCTTGTCCACCTGTCGCTCGATCTCCTCGGTCGGATCGGGGATGCTCGCCAGCTCCGCCTCCAGCGCCGCCAGTTGTCCTTCCTGCCGGTCCTTCTCGAGTACTTCGTGCACGAGCTTCAACACGGCGTCGGTTTGCGCCTGCAACTGCCGGAGCTGTGCTTCAACCGTGGCGATCTGCTGCTGCGGCGGTGGCGTGCATTCGCGGCGCAGGCAGAGGGTCCCGACACCGACTCCGATCAGGAGAACGGCCGCAGCGGGCAAAGAGATCATCTTCAAGCGCCTGCGGAACACTCGCCGGCGGATTTCACCGGCGCGGGGATTCCGAAACGCCGGGGCGCCGGCGGTTTCGTCCGCACGCTGCAGCAGTTCTTTGAGTCGTTCGTCACTCACGGTTTTCCTTCGATCAGTTGGGCCAGGTCTGCTCGGAGCCGCTTGCGGGCGCGATTGAGCCGGACCTGCATAACGTTGGGCGATATGCGCAGGATTTCACAAATCTCATTTGTCTCAAGCTCCTGCAGGTATCGCAGGATCACCACCTCGCGGTATTTCGCCGGCAAGGCCCGCACCGCCCGGCGGACCCGGTCGAAGGTCTCGGTCGCCATCGCGGCTTCTTCGGTATTCCGCCCGCAGGCGGGGGCCGGCTCGGCGTCGTCCAGCGGTGTCCGTCGCAGACGCAAGATGCGCCGATAGCGATAGCTGCGACAGCGGTTGATCGTGATGGTAAAGAGCCACGTTCGCAGGTGACAGTCCCCGCGAAACTTCTTCAGACCCGTAAAGGCCGCGACGAAGACGTCCTGAACGATGTCCTCCACGTCCTGAGGCCATCCGAGCAAACGGTTGGCGAAAGCCGCAATCGCGGCCGAATGTCTCTCCACGATCCTGTCGAACGCAGAATCGTCTCCCCGGCGGAACCGCTCCACCAGGGCCAACTCCTCGGATTTCTTCGCCATGGCTGCCATATTAGACGCCGTCGGCGGAGCAAACTTACAGAAATCTCACAGGCCCGCGAGAAAACACCTGCGGACATAAAAAAAGCCCGGTTTGAGGACCCGGGCTTTTTCGAATAAGATGAACCGTGTAAGTAGTAGAGTTTTGCAAAATGGAGATTAGGCTTATATTCTTCAAGGAAATCGTT
>CAYPZL010000202.1:0-9531 GCA_964415045.1 uncultured Pirellulales bacterium
CTACGGTCCTTATCGACCATAGGCCCGAGAGCCGGTCGTTCCATATTTTCTACGAGAAATCCGCAGCGTTGCTCAACGGACTCGAAATCATTCTCACATTCACGGACTATGAGAAGACCGACACGGAAATAGGGGCGGTGTATCAAGACCTGGTGCGCCAAGCCGACAGACCCGAGGCCCTCTTCGACGAATTGACGGACCCGGACCCCGCCCGACGAGTCATGGCGGCCGCGATTCTCGACAGCCGCTACGGCCCGAGATACGACCTCGCCTACGACGCCCTCAACCAGGAAAAGTCCATCCGCACGCAAGCGAAACAGCTCGTAAGAAAGAGACGGTAACGGGCCAGCCCGTCGCATTCCTGGCCAAGAACAGGGAGCCCGCCCGAACCCGCATCTGCGACTGTGATAGGGTTCCTCCCGGGAGCATCCACGAATGGCACAATGCCCGCTCGCTCGACGGGCGGGTGGCTCGACTGGGTGACGCGGGGGGGCGCCGCTGCAGCGGTGAGCCCTCCCGGTGCGTGGTCGAGGGGAATTGTCGATGGTCGGCGGGGGGGATTTTTGGTATGTTGCTGTCTTGACGTTGTGAGCATGATCGTGGCTGTTTTTGGGTTGCGTTGGAGATGCCGATGGAGCAGACGAGTCTCAGGGACAAGCTGAGGGAACGGTCGGGTTTTGTCGTATTGGCCGAACTGACGGGTGGGCCGGGGTTCAGTTTCGCCCCCATCGAAGGCTTTTTGCGGGCTTTCGGGGAGGCGACGTCGGGCGGCGCGAGCCCGATCCCGGCGGCGTTCGATTTCGCCGGAATTTGCCTGCCCCAGAACCCAGGGGGCGTGGCGAACATCGAGCCGGCCGGCGTCATTGACTTTTTGCAGCGGGAGACCCTTTTGGCGGGTCTCGACGTCGTGCCCCACTTGAGCTGCAAGGATTTGAATTCCGACGGGGTGGTCAGCGCGCTGATGGGCTTTCGGAAGCGCGGCGTCGAGAACATCCTGGCGCTGACCGGCGACAAGCCGACGAAGGCCAAGGGGGTCTTCGAGCTGGAGGCCCTGAGCCTGCTGCAATTGATCGGCCGGATCAACCGGGAGGCGTACATGAAGGCGCGGCCGGAGGCGCTGGAGGCGGTGCCCCAGTTCTTCGCCGGGGCGGTTGTCTCGCCCTTCAAGTACACCGAAGCCTCGCAGATGCAGCAGTACTACAAGATGGAGAAAAAGATCGCTTGCGGCGCCGAGTTTCTCATTACCCAGGTCGGCTGGGACTGGCGCAAGAGCGTCGAGCTGTTCCGGTATCTCGATGAGGCGGGCCTCAATATCCCCGTGATCGGCAACGTGTACCTGCTGAGCACACTGACGCCGGCGCCGCGCCTGATGCACGACATCAAGCTGCCCGGCTGCTTCGTCAGCGACGAGCTGCTGGCCACAATCTACAGCGAGAGCGTGGAGGACCACCTGGAACGGGCGGCCCAGCAGGTGGCGATGTACAAGGCGCTGGGGGCGGCCGGCGTGGACGTCGGCGGCGTACACGACTTCGAGATGTTCGCCAAAATCCTCCGGCGGGCCGAGGAAATCGGAACCGACTGGGAGCCGTTCAGGGACAACCTCTCGTGGCCGGCGCAGGAGGCGTTCTACCTCTACGACGACGCGGGAGACCGGGTCGAGCTCACCACGCGCTACCCGACCTTCGGGAAGCGCTTCTTCGATTTCTCGCACCGGGCGTTTCTGGACCCGGATCATTTCGGCTTCCACGCGTTCAAAAAGACGATGGCGCTGCTCGGCGCCGACGCCGGCGCCGGCGCGATCTACAAGCTCTTCAACAGCAGCGAGAAAGCGTTCAAATATCTGCTGTTCGACTGCGAGGAATGCGGCGACTGCTTTCTGCCCGAGAACTTCGGGCTCTGCACCATCGGCGGCTGCGAGAAGGGCATGGACAACGCGCCGTGCGGCGACGCGACCGTGGACGGGCGGTGCGGCAACAATTTGGAGCGCGTCTGCATCGGGGAGCGCATCTACGAAGCCGCCGCCTCGCAGCGCGACGGACGGCAGCGCCTGCGCGCGATCATCAACCCGCCGCGTAACCCCGCCCTGGAGCACACCTCTTCTATCGTCAACTACCTGTTCGGGAAGGACCATACCATGCCAAATCCGCTCATCGTCATCGGGGAATCGATCCACGCATCCATTCCCAAGACGGGCAAAATCATGAAACAACTACGCGAGCTGGGCAGCGACGCGTACATGCAGTCCAGCCCCCCGCTCGATTACATCAAGGCCCTGATCGAGTCGCAGGCCGACGACGGGGCCGATTACATCGCCGTCAATCTGGATGCGTTCGGCGAGGACGATCCGCAGGTCGCGGTGGAGATGATGGTCGAGTACGTCAAGCTCGTGCGGCAGTGGGGGCGCGGCGTCCCGGTCTGCGTCGACAGCAGTGACGACGACGTCCTGGTCGCCGGCCTGAAGGAATGGTACAGCACGGACGAAGAGGTCAAACCGCCGCTGATCAACTCGATCAAAGTCTACACCATGGACAACATGCTGCCGCTCAAGAAGGAATTCGAGTTCTCGTTCGTCGGCCTGCTCGTTAGCGAGTCGAAGGCCATGGGCCCGGGCGGGTCGCATTCGGTCGACGAGCTGTACACCCTGGCCAAGCAGCTCTTCGAAGCGGCGGTCGGCGGGCATGGATTCAAGCCCGAGCAGATCTTCTTCGACTCCACGGTGTTCCCGCTGGCCATCGACATGCCCATGGAGCCGGGCGTGCCCGGGTACACCTATCGCACGTTCGAGACCATCCGCAGGATCAAGAGCGACCGACAGATGAAGGGCGTGCATTTTTCGCTGGGCGTGAGCAACTCGGTGCGCGACCTGCCGGCCCGGCGCATCGGCGTCTGCCGCGCGTACGTCGCCAAGGCCATGGAGTACGGCCTCGACGCCGGCATCGTCAACACCGCCCACAAGTACGGCTCCGTCGAGCCCGCCCCGGAACTGATGGAGCTCGTTGACGCCTACGCCAAACTCGACGGCTCCCCCGAAAGAACCACCAAAGCCATGGAGCTAATGGGAAAATTCTGCCAGGAAAACCGAAAACCGTCATAGAACCGACGCAAGAATGAAGAAACCCATGTGGAGATAGAACCGGAGGGAGCCATCTCAGAGAATGACAGGCAGCAAGAAAATCGTGATTATCGCCGGGCCCAACGGGGCAGGGAAAACCATCTTCGCCCGGGAATTTCTGCCGCGAGAGGCCGACTGCCCAAGCTCATTGCTTCAGGAGATAACGCATGATCAAACGATCTCACGGGTCGAAGGACCCGGACATTATCGCATCGGAGGCGGCCCTGCGTCGGGCGGCCCGCCGGGCCCGGCAAATTGGACTTGAGACAGGCACGCCGGTGTACGTGCTGAAAAAAGGTCAGATCGTTGACCTAATCGAGCAACAGCGGCGCAATGCTAAGGCAAAGTGAAATCATGAGCCCACGCCCCGAGTCGCATCCCCCTGACCCGTCAGTTTTAGCGGTCGTTCGGCGGTACCTGCGCAACCTCGCGGGGCAGGGCATTGCCACGCGGATGGGAGTCCTCTTTGGCTCGTACGCCTCGGGCCACCCGGACCAGTGGAGCGATATCGATCTGTTGGTAGTCTCGCCCGTCTTCGACGGTGCGTTCTCGCGCGAGGCCGTGAACTGTCTATGGCGGGTGGCCGCCCGAACGGACAGCCGGATCGAGCCAATTTCCTGTGGTCAGCGGCAATGGACGGAAGACTCAGCCACGCCCCTGCTCGAAATCGTTCGCCGGGAAGGAGTGCCAGTCCTGCCTGATGACGATGCCGGCAGTTAGCGTCCGGGTGCCGATACGCCATTATGCCGCCGAGAACGACACGCCAGCACAGCGATCACTCCTGAGCGTTATCCCGTGGCCGTAACATCCGGGCTCTATCTTCTGCGCCCCTGGAATTGCCGCAAATCTGCGAACCGATGCCCCTTGTCGTAGTGTTAATATGGTATGCCTATGGGCTTACAGATATTACTAAGGCACTTCGATCCGGGTACGGACTCTTAAGGAAGCACGACATGAATACTTCTGAACTGAATAAATCCGGTTTTTTCCTGGCAAGCGTTCTGCTCGCGATTTGCGCCGTGGCCGCCGGGCAATCGGCGGACGTGGCCTGGACGTTTGGGAATGTGGGTTTTTCCTCGTATCGATTAGACGCTTTCGAGCCCGGCGATCTCGATTTTCCGTCGCTGGGCACGCAGGACCCGACGTTGCCTCTGGAACTGGGCCGGCGCTATCAGGTTAGGGTGACCAACTACCGGGCCCACCCCTTCGAGGTCCTGGCCAAGGGCAACTCAGCCTCGCAGGACAGGGTGCTTCTGTCGATGGCGGTCGCGGGGCCTTTCGAGTTCGACCCGCAGGTGGGCTGGGAAGATGACGGCCAGGGCACGGTGCGGTTCACGCTAACCGCGGCTCTGTACGAGGCCATGCTGGAGGGCGGGCGCATCCCGGGCTACCGTTGCCGGCCGCACGCGGCCACGATGCGGGGGAATTTCACCGTGACCGGCCTGCCCGTCGCCGAACGCATCGAACCATCGGCCATCCGGATCGACCTGGAGCCGGTGACCTCGGGCCTGACGGCCGGCTGTTCGTCGCCGATCTGCTCACCGGCCGAATCGAGGAGCTTCTTATCGGCCCGGAGCGGCAGAGCCCGGGCCTGTACGTCAAGGGATTCGGACAGGACCGCCACGGAGAGATATACGTCCTGGCCGGCTCGGCCCTGGGCCCGTACGGCAGTACCGGTGTCGTTCTTAAAGTGACCGGCCCGGCCGAACAATAGACAGCCGTGTTTGCGGGATCTCGGACCCTGTACTTACATAATCTCCGTGAGGCGGCCGGGACCTTCTTTGGGCGCGGGCATGACTTTGACCTGCAATCCGCGCGGGTTGGGCAGGGGGCCGTCGGGATCGATGCCGAGCAATTGATACATGCTGCCGAGCAGGTCTTGCGGATAGACGGGACGTTCGGTTACCTCGGTGCCCTTTTCGTTCGAAGCGCCGATGACGCGTCCGCCCTTGAATCCGCCGCCGGCAACGACAGCGGAGAAGCATTTGCCGTAATGCGACCGGCCCCCGTTCCAGGGCGGGTTCCACTGGACCTTCGGGCCGCGACCGAACTCCCCGCTCCACCAGACGATCGTGGTATCGAGCAGGCCCCGCTGGGAGAGATCTTCCAGCAGCGTGGCCATCCCGGCGTCCATCTCCGGCAGCTTGCGGCGCATGGTCTCGAAGTGCTGCTTGTGGGTGTCCCAGCCCTTGTAGTTGATGGTGACGTAGGGCACGCCGTGCTCGACGAGCCGCCGCGCGACCAGGCAGGACTGGCCGAAGGTGTTGCGGCCGTAGCGATCCCGGACCTCGTCCTCTTCGTCGGACAGATCGAACAGCTTCCGGGCGTCGCCGAACATCAGGTTGTAGGCGTTCTCCTCGCACTGGTCGAGTTTGGCGAAGTGCGGATTGTCCGGCATGGCCTTGCCAAGCGAATCGAGAGATTTGAGCAACTCGCGCCGGCTGCGCTGCCGCTGGTCGGAGATGCCCTTGGCGACGATCCCCTCCACGGCAAACGGCGTCCGCGCCGGATCGCCGCCCGTGGCGAACGGTTTGTAGCGCGGCCCCAGGAAGCCGGCCTCGGAGAAGCGGCCCTGCGGCTGGGTCAGGACGATGTAGGGCGGGACCAGCCCTTTGTATCCGCTTTCGTATCCCTTGAACCGGGACACAACGGCGCCGACACAGGGAAAAACGAGCCGGCCGGGCTCGCGTCCGGTCTGCACGATGTACGAGGCCGTCTCGTGCGCGTTGATCCCGTGGGTCATGCTGCGAATGATGGCATACTTGTCGGCCTGCTGCGCGAGTTTCGGGAGCAGCTCGCCGATCCGGATGCCGTCCACGTTGGTGGCGATGGGTTTGTTGAGGGGCCCGCAATAATCGTAGCCGGCGTCCGGCTTGGGGTCGAAGGTGTCGAGATGGGACGGCCCACCCCACATCCAGATTTGTATGACCGATTTGGCCTTGCCTAGTACCGGTGCGGCCTGCACGCGGCGCCCGAGGGGATCGATCAGCGCCAGGGCGGCAGTCCCGAGCAGTCCTCGTTGCAGCGCCTCACGCCGGGTTATGCAATCCGTATCCCGTTGCTTTTCCATAGGAGCGTTCCCTTACTTAGTGCCGGTAAAGAAATTCCTTGGTGTTGATCAGCGCCCAGGCCAGATCATTTGTCGCCAATTTCGTGTTCTTTCCGCTGGATTGGAAGTACCGCTCCGCGACGGCCAGCTCGACCGGCGTCGGATACCGTGACAGAATGTTCAGGTAGATCATGTTGATGAGCATCCGCCGGTTGCCCTTGGCGGTCCGGATCAGCCCGCTCAACCGCCGGCTGCGCTCGATCTTGCTCTGCACGTGCGTCGAGTTGAGCAGGTGCAGCCGCTGGGCGTCGCTGGGCTCGTTGTTGCGCTCGGATTCCAGTCCTGTGTCGCGCGAGGGCCGGCCGAACATCTCGAGGAACTGGCTGGTGATGCTCCCGTCGGCCAGCTCGATGGAGCGATGCTCCTCCGGAATAAAAGTAAAAGGCTCAGGGATCGCGCTGGAATAACTCTCCTTCGTCCCCGAGATCCAGCACAGGGCGTCGATCAGGACCTCCGCTTCGAGCCGGCGCACGGGATAGCACGCAAACAGGGCCTCGGCCTCGGGATCGTCGCTGCGCGGGATCGAGGACTGCTGATACGTGCGGGAATTGAGAATCAGGCGATAGATGTGCCGCAGGTCGTAGTTGGATTTCACCAGCTCTTTTTCGAGATAGCTCAGGACTTCAGGGTGAACGGGCGGATTGTCCGGGCGGATATCGTCCGGCTCGTGGATGAGCCCCCGTCCCAGCAGCCAGGACCAGATGCGGTTGACGATGTTGCGCGCGAACCACGGGTTCTCCGGCGCGATCAGCCAGTCGGCAAAGACCGTGCGTGGGTCCTGCCCCGGCGCGACCTGCACGGCGGTGCCGTCGGGAAAGACCGCTCGCAGGGGCTCGGTCGCCGTCGGATCGAGATACACGATTTCCTCTTTCCACTCGGCCGTCTTCTTGAACGCCACGCGGGAGAAGAAGGCCTCCATCCCGGTGCGGCGGCTTTCGGGCCAGTTGTCCACACGCGTGCCCATGAGCGTCAGGGCCACCGCCGCGGCGATGGAAGAGGGCTCCTGCCCTTGAACGGCGCGATAGAAATTGACCGGCGGCACGCGGAAGTTGCTGCCGCTGGAAATCAGCAGCGCGCGGGCGAACTGATCGTAAGGCATGTTCTTCGCCAGCGCATCGTGAATCCACCGATGATAGGCCTGCACCGCGTTGGGCCATAGATTGATCGGAAATTCCGCCTTGACCCGCAGCAGGTCGCACCATTTCAGCGACCAGTAGTCGGCGAACTCCTCTCGTTTCAAGAGGGCGTTGATCAGCGCGGCGCGCTGGCTGGGACGACGGTTCTGTATGAACCGGCGGACGTCCTGCGGCTCGGGCAGGGCACCGATCACGTCCAGATAGACCCGCCGGATGAAGACCGCCTCGGAACACAGGTTCGCCGGCTCGATCCCTCGTTGGCGCAGGGTTTGCGTCACCATCGCGTCGATGGGATTGCGGCCGCTCCCGGTGTACCTCTTGTTGGTCTCATACTGCTCGAAGTGTCCCGGGGCTCGGGCCGACCGGGCACACAAAGTCCCGCAAGAAGCGAGCGTCAGCAGCCAGGCCATGACGCACCCGGCGCCGCGCAGCCCCTGGATCCTGTGATTGCGGACGAATCTCACGAAGGTATCCCGTTCATCAAAAGACAATAGAATTTATCTCCGCTGCGACCCTCCTGCGCGACACCCATATCGCCGCGCTACGATAACGACCCTCTACGGCCCGGAGGTTTCTGTTGCCATCACCCTGTACTGACGTTCGTCGAATCCGTCGTATTGCCCAAAACCACGGTCGTCACGGCCCGGCGCACTCGGCGTTCGAGCCACCGGGCGCGTCCTCATTATACCCGAAGACGCCACCCGGCCGTACAGAGATTTCTACAAATTCCGGTCCCCGGAAACGCTCCGGAAAATCAGCAGGGCACCGCTGGTTCCGTCCGCGCGCCTCGCACGACCCTGGTACAAGCATTTGTGCTGCACGAGCGGGCGGATTTGCAGTAGAATAGACACATGGACGAGCGACAGGAACAACTCGCGCGACGCTGGGTCGGAAATTGGGAAGTGGCCGGACCCGTGCTGGAACGTCTGCGCGCCGAGGCGATCCGCCGCAGTAATACGGCGGCGGCCATCGAACAGCTCTCCGATGCCTTCGAATCCGCCCGCCGTCATTGCCCGACGCCTACCACCTCGGGGCTTGTAGAACAACAACGATTGTTCGCGAGGCTCCGGCCGTGAAATCGCTCTTTCATACCGCCGCAGAATTGGAGACCTTCCTGGTCGAACGGGACTGGCGATATTCCTTCCTCGGCGGCATTACGCTGTAACGATTGAATTAGACGCCGCTGATCGCCGCGATCTGTTTCAGGGCACGAAGATGACCGATAGACTGTACAATGATGACGATGATGCTCGCTTGTTCCGAGAGAATGATGACCTGGGTTCAGATTCGTCGGTATGGCTTCGCCCACTTCGACAGCTATTTAGGGACGGGAAACCCATCGGAAGACTTGCGGCCTTGACAGTCTCGCCTATGGGAAAACCAGGACTGCCTCTTGGCATCCTCTCAGAAACCCAGAAGGACCGGCTAATTTTTTGGCCTGCCTGCCGTCAGGCGTAGACGCCGTTTGTGCCGGAAAATCAGTTGATGTGTTTGATCATATCACACTCGAATTCCCCAGCGAGAGAATCCATGTGACTGCCTACGATATCGCGGGAAAGGCTGTCCACGACTCACGTGCCTGGAGAACACATCACTTCGACGATCGCGGCCTCGCATTATGGTTTCTCTTGCTGCTGCGCATTTCGGTCCTTCAACAGCAAGACATGGCTGTGCAGCGAAGGATTCAAACGCCAGCGTCAGATAAAGAGCGAAGGATAAACGAATTTGTTGGGCTCAAGGAACATCTGACTTTGCACAACATCCCGTTACCGCCCCATGATGCGAAACAGGATTACGTCTACTTCGGGCTTTACCTTCGGTCTACATCGGCCACGACGGATCGGCCTTCCATCCCTATCCTTCCAGTAAATGCGTCACTGAACTCCCAAGTCGAAGGTTGGCCCCCGGGCAAGGCGTTCCTAATTGCCGGATTTTGCGTTCCATTTGGCAAGCGGCTCATCTACACGGCAACTGCCTGCCCGCCCGGCAAGTTGCTTTCAGACGTTTCCGTGGGCTTTCCCCAAAGGAAGAGCCACCGAAAGCGGTGAAGCCGATTGCCGACACCGAGCGTGACCAACGTCGAAACCTCCGCCTTACGAGGGCTTAGCGGATCAGCTTAATGATCTCGGCGAGATCGTTCGGGGCTTCGACGGGCGGGTTGCTGAAGGAGCCCT
>CAYPZL010000203.1:0-2151 GCA_964415045.1 uncultured Pirellulales bacterium
GAAAACAATCGAATAATTACCCTTGACGAAAGTCGTTCCATATCAGGGTGGGGCTCGCCCCACCGGAACTTGTGTGATTCGATAGAGTGCAATGCCACGCCACTTCGACGTGACGACCCCGACGGAAACGGGCGGCTTCGGCGAATGAAGAGATGGCGGGCACGTCCCACCCTGCGAGTTTGGCGGGACGTTCGCCGGAGGCGGTAGAGTGCTATCGCCCCGAAATTTTTCCCAATCCGTATCATTTCGTCATTTATTTTCTTGCGGGCGTAGCACGAATTGGTTATTTTTATGTGCGGTAGCACGAATTGTAGTTTGTTATGCGCAATCAAAAGGGCTTGAGGGTAGATGATCGGAGGTACGCATATGAAACGTTGCTGGCTTGCAGGTGTGCTGCTGTGCGCCTCTGCCGCGGTGGCGTGGGGCGACCCGACCGAGGCGTTCGTGAGCCACACGGAGTTTCAGGCCGTGGACGGGGCGGGGGAGCAGACCTACGTCGCCACCGACAAGGTGATCCTGGAGGGGATTGTGCTGAACGCTCCGGCCGACATGCTGGATCCGACGCCGGACGAGAGCATCACCGAGCTGTTCAACCTCGGCGGGCAATGGCAAATCTACTTCCAGGGCGAAGGGGACGACCACGCCGGCACGGCCGTCTGGCTCGGGCAGCTTTACAACAACCTGCCCTGGGTCATGCCCGACGGGGGCTACACCGATGAGGAGTTCGTCGCCGAGCTGACACGCCTCAACGAGGCGCAGTTCTGCCCCGGAGACCGCATCCGCGTCACCGGCTACTTCCTTTCCTACAAGGGCAAGCTCAATATCAACGAGCGGCACAACAAGAACCCTGACCACGACTTCACCATCGAACTGCTCGAGCGGGGCGTTGGTTTGCCCAGGCCCGAGCCGGTGTCGCTGGCGGAGCTCAAGGACGACCACGATCGTTTCGTTTTCGACCCGGACCGGCTGTGGGGCGGGGAGTACTACCAGAGCCGTCTGATCAAGATCGAAGACGTGAATATGGTCGATCCCAACGGCTGGGGCCCGGACGGCGAATTGACGGTGACCGACGGACACAGGACCCTTCCCGTCAAGCTCGGACGCGGCAACGGCATTTACGCCGGCTCGTACAATCTGACCGAGCCGTTCGACGTGATCGGCATCCTGGATCAGGAGAGCGTGGATTTGCGGGGCGGCTATCGTCTCTACGTGATGAACTACGACGGCAACGGCCACGTCCTGGCTTCGTACGAGCATCGCATGGCCGATATTCGCGACGAGGCGGACCCCAACGAAGTCAGCGGCTCCGTCGCGGCGCCTGAGGATGAGGGCGAAACGATATAGCGGAGCCGGATTGAGGTGCAGCAGATGCGCAGGGCTTTTACTTTAATTGAGCTGGTGGTGGTCGTGGCGATCGTCGCGCTGCTGCTGGGAATCCTGCTGCCGGTGACGGGCAAGGCTCGCATGCAGGCGAAGGTCCTGATCGTCAACGCCGAATTGCGCGACATCGGCCTGGCCCTGGAGGCCTATTCGTTCGACCACGAAGGCGCGTACCCGCCGGTGCGCGTGGACTGCATGCTGGGAGGGCATTTCTACCAGCTTCCGTGCGAGCTGACGGAATCGGGGTACCTTCCGGCCCCGCCGGCGGGCAGCTTCATGGCGGCCGGGGTCGAGGACCGCTTCAGCCGCGGCTACACCTACAAGTACAGAACCGTCGGAACCCTGATTTACAACAGGACCACGGTGGTGGAAGCAGGGGCCTATCTCTGGGTCCCCGACGGTTTTCCCGACAACGAGCAGGAGGACGGCCGGACCTACAGCAGTCCGGCCGAATCGCCGGTGAGCTGGGTCCTCTACAGCGAAGGGCCCAATTTCGACCTCGACCGCATGAGGGAGATGGACTATCCCGTCCCGCGGGCGACGTGGTTCGACCCGCAGACGCAGACCGGCGTCATCGTCCGCATGAGACTGCAAAACGGCCGCCAGATCGGCTCGTTCGAGATGTAGAGGGTCCTATGCGAATCGGTCGGATCATACGGAGCAGCACAAATCCTCAGGCGGCACGGAAGTGTCATGCTGAGCCGCAGGCGAAGGATCCGGCCTCCGTACGGAGACACTTTACGAGTCGCCGCCCAGATCCTTCACTTCGCT